>JAPONS010000085.1 GCA_026713825.1 Chloroflexota bacterium
CCCACCCCCCCCTCGCCCCCCCGCCCCCCGGCCCCCCCCCCCCCCCCGATTGACCATGCCGCGGGGCGCGGGGTGGGGGGGGGGGTCGCACACCGACCCGTCGCGGCCCCGCGCTCGCGCTCCCTGCACCCATCCGTGCCGCATATAATCGCTTGGCCGCCACTTCCTCCTTGGCTCTCCCGCCATTGCCATCATCCGCTTCCCTGGGGCGTGGGTTGACCCACGCCCTCGGTGAGGGCCTGCTCTTGGGCGCCCCGGCCGCCGGATCGCCCAACTGGTAGCGCCGCGCGGTCACCCGGGAGATCTCCAGCTGGGCCTGGGCGTCCTTCTCGTCCAACCCGGCCGCCAGGAGCTCCGCGTTCTGCTCCGCTCTTAACGCCGGCCGTCCGCTTCCTTTGCGTCGTTTCCATCACTCCTCCTGCTGGCGGGCATCCACGCCTCTCGTCCGTTCACGACCTCGTCGGGGGCGTTGGGGAAGAACCGGACCTTCCCGCACCCGCGACACACGCCGCGGGAGTAGGGGCCCGCCGGCGTGGCGATCCTCCAGTGGTGCACGTGCCCGTCCGGATCGGCGGGGGGTGCGGGCTTGTGGCAGAGGTCAACCGTGCTCACGTCACACCTTCCCGATGTCGTCCAGGCGCGGGATCACGTCGACGAAGAGGACGATGTCCGCGCCGTCCGCGCGATGCTGCAGCCCCGCAGCATGATCACCCATTCGTCCTGTTCGACCTGGGCGATGCACGCGTGCCCCGTGTCCATGACGTGGGCGGCCGCGTCGTTGTTCGCATCCCTCCCGCCCCCGACCGTGCACCCCGCATACTGGCAACGCCAGTACCGGGGCACCACCAACGTGCTGTACAACACCTGCGTCATGCTCACCCCTCCCGCGCCGGACCCTGGCTCGGCGCGAAGGGCGTCACCCACCGCACCCGGCCGGGCCGATTTGGCGCATCCAGCCACCAGACCAGACTTCCGACACCCAGGCGGCGCATGCCGCACCTCACTCTACGGCGGCCAAGTCCAATCCATCTCTCTGCTCGGATTCGGCGGCGGCCCTCCCTACATGGGATTGGCATACTGAGCCAACAGAATCGTACCCGACCGCTTGTATGACTCACGTAGCATACAGCACCACTATTGTGTAATTTCGCGTATAGTCCTGTGTGATTCGTCATGTGCCTGGTGGTAACGGCTCCATCCTGCTCAACTCAGGTGAGAGATTGGTTGCGGCTAGAACCAAGGGCTGCAAGAGTCGGGGCACTCCAGGGATACCCGTCGAGACCCAACAAGGTCCGCCTGCGCATCAACGAGAGCCTTGACGTCGAAACTCCGCTCCCGTGGCCTTCCTGTCCCTGGCGGGACATCCTCACCGAACCGCGCGCCGACTATCGGACGGCCGGTGGGGTGAGGACGAGGAAGGAGGAGAAGGGACGACGTCGAAACTCTCCCATGTTCCTCCTGCAGGTTCGATGCGAGCGTCCCGGCGAAGAATCTTGATTCCATCAAGCATGGTGGTGGAAAGGGGCCACCGCCCTGGAGGCTCGCTCGGTATGGAGCTTGGCTCTCCTGGACCCCGCCAAGAGGCACCGCTGAACGCCCAGAGTGACAGGCCCTCCACTCAGCGGCGCAGGGCAGCGGATCCGCGCCGAGCATCCGGTCGGACGATTGTCCCAGATCCGGGGGCTCGCCATGGACACGGTCGTTGCGTTCGCTTCCTGGGTAGATTCCAGTGTGCACCCGGGCGAGACTTCATCGCCGAGCCACGCGTCGACTACCGGAGGGCCCGTCGGGTGGTCATGAAGCAGGGGGAGGGGTGAGGTCCACTCTCTCCCACGCCGCGTGCTCCTCCCCCGGGTCTGGAGCGAGCGTCACGGCGAAGATGCTGGGTTCTGTCTGGTCTGGTGGGGCGGGGCTGCTAGACATCGTCCGGACGGCACGGCGGCGAGTGCACGGGCCGCGCTCCCGCGGCCGACGGCGTTTTCCTTTGGACGGTCCCGTTCACGCCGAGTCCGTCGCGGGACCGCCGGCACCGGAGTTCGGCGCCAGACCCACGGGCATCTCCAGGTAATTGATGCCGTACCACAGGGTGGTGAATGGTGCGGAGGGGAGCGCCTTCCCCCGACCATTCGGGGGCGGCGAGAAGTACACGGCCCCCTCCCTGGACTCGTTTCGCTTAAGTTCCACCCCGTGCAGGCAGTCGTCCGGTGCGCCACCCGCCCTGCCAAAATCACGGGGTTCCCACAGGTGCTGTATCTCTCCGAACTCGCCCGGCGCCGTTCCAAGCTGAAGCAGGTCGTCGTCGAATCGTCTCGTCCCACGGTACTTTGACGTCACCCGCAGCGGCAG
>JAPONS010000086.1 GCA_026713825.1 Chloroflexota bacterium
CTAACCCCCGTCGCCCCCGCGCCGGCGCACCCCTTCCCCCGCTCGCGGGGGAAGGTTGGGATGGGGGTGCGTAGGGGCGACCCTCGTGGTCGCCCGCTCCCTGCCCCTGCGGAGGTCCGGGATAGGGGAGGTGACGCAAACACCCCCGTCGTTCCTGCGAAGGCAGGAACCCCGACAAGCCGAAGCGACCCACCGCAAGTCGCTGCCGTAGGGGCCATTCGTGAATGGCCCGTCCCGCGCCAGCGGGAACCCCAACGCGACGCGCAATAACAATGTTGGCTCCCCCACCACCCTCCATCCCGGCGCATGCCGGGATCCAGGGGCAGGGCCGCCCGCGACTGCCCACGGTCACGAACCCGCCCCCATTCGCGTCATTCCTGCGAAGGCAGGAAGATGGATTCACATTTCAAGTGCAACACCTGATCTGAGAATATCTCAGCGGGAGTCCTGTACCCCAGGCATTTGCGCGGGGTGTTGTTGTAGGCCTGCACCAGCTGAGTGAACCGGTCCTCGGCGAGGCCGGCGAGGTCGGTCTTCCTTAGGAGGGTGCGTCGCATCCTCCTGATGGCGTTCTCTACGCCTCCCTTCTGCCATGGGGAGTGGGTATCACAGAAGAAGGTCTGGATACCCTGGTCATGGAGGTGGTGATGCCTTGCGAACTCAGTGCCGTTATCGAAGGTGATGGTCTGACGCCACTCGGGCGGGAGGGGAGCCAGCACCCGTGCCATGGCCGCGGCTATGGGGGCTGAGGCCTTTCCCTCCGGTCTGAGCGCTATGAGCAGGCGGGAGTGGCGTTCGTGGAGGGTGAGTACGGCTTGGCCGTAGGTGCGGAAGAGCATCAGGTCTGCCTCCCAGTGACCGGGTGTCCGCCGGTCGTCAGCTCCCTGGGGACGTTCCGCAACTGGACGGCGGAGGTGGATGAATGAGGCGGGGTTGCCTCCCCTGCGACCTCTCCATCCCCTCTTGGACTTGCCGCGTGGCAGGTAGTTGCGCCAGGAGTAGTCCTTCTTCCTGGCCAGTTGGCCGTAAATGAACCGGTCTATGGTCTCGTGGGAGATGACCTGTCTGCCTGACTCCACTGCCAGACGGCCAGACACCTGCTCGGGCGACCAACCCTGCTGGAGACGGGTGAGCACCTGGTCCCGCAGGGCGCTGTCCCGCTCCAGCTTGGAACCACGCCAACGCCGGGCGTGTGCCTGCTGGTCGGCGTACACCGGTTGATACCCTTGAGTCCGGGAACCATTTCGCTTCAACTCCCGAGCAACTGTCGATGGCGAGCGATCCACACTTGCTGAGATCTGACGGACACTCTGTCCCTCGGCTCGTAGACGGGCCATTTCACACCGCTCTTCAATGGTGACATGCCTGTACTCTTTTCCCATGACAACACCTTAGCAAGGTGTTGCACTTCGTTTGTGAGTTTAGGGAATCCAGAGGGGCAGCGCACGAGGGGCCGTTCACCCTGATGGAAAGGGGAAAAGCAGAAAACAACGCCCCACACCACCGGTGGAGCACGCAAGAAGGAAAAACCTCACCCGCCACCAAAAGCCCCGAAGGGGCCTAGTGCAAGAAGTGCCGCACGCCCGTGAACACCATCGCCAGCCCCGCCTTGTCCGCCGCCGCGATGACCTCGTCGTCCCGGATGGAGCCCCCCGGCTGCACGACCGCCGTCACCCCGGCCTCCGCCGCCAGCTCCAGCCCGTCCGCGAAGGGGAAGAAGGCATCCGACGCCAGCGCCGTCCCCGCAGCCCGCTCGCCCGCGGCCCGCACCGCCAGGTGCACGCTGTTCACCCGGTTCGGCTGCCCCGCGCCCATCCCGACCAGCGCCTGCCCCTTCGCCAGCACGATCGTGTTCGACTTGATGTGCTTCGCCGCCCGCCACGCGAATGCCAGGTCCGCCAGCTCCGTCTCGCTCGGCCCCCGCTGCGTCACCACCCGCCACGCCGACGGCTCCTCGTCCAGCGCGTCCGCCGTCTGCAGCAGCAGCCCGCCTGACACCCGCCGCACCTGCAGCGGCGCCGACGCCAGCCCGACGCCGGGAGCCTCCGGGACACGGAGAATGCGCAGGTCCCGCTTCTTCTGCAGGATCTCCAGCGCCGCGTCCTCGTACCCCGGCGCCACGATTACTTCAAAAAACACCCGACGCAGCGCCTCCGCCGCCTCCCCCGTCACGGGCCGGTTGACCCCCAGGATGCCCCCGTACGCCGACACGCTGTCCCCCTCGAAGGCCCGCCGGTACGCCTCCGCCTGGTCCGCGTGCACCGCCAGCCCGCACGCGTTGGTGTGTTTGATCACCGCCACCGCCTGCTCCGAGAACTCGCTCGCCGCACGCCATGCCGCGTCGGCGTCCAGGATGTTGTTGTAAGAGAGCTCCTTCCCGTGCAGCTGCTCCGCCGCCACCACACCCCCGCGGCTCGGTGCGTCCGCGTACAGCGCCCCACGCTGGTGCGGATTCTCCCCGTACCGCAGCTCCCCAGACACCCGCCGCACGCCGATCGAGAGCTCCTTGGGGAACGGGTCGTCCGAACCCCTCATCCACGCCGCCACGATGCTGTCGTACATCGCCACGTGCGAGAACGCCGTCGCCGCCAGCCGTCGCCGCTCCTCCAGCGACGTCCCGCCCGCCCGGATGCGCTCGGCCACCCACCCGAAGTCCGCCGGGTCGACGACCACCGTCACCGCCGGGTGGTTCTTCGCCGCCGCCCGAAGCATCGTCGGCCCGCCGATGTCGATGTTCTCCAGCACGTCCGCGTCCGTGGTCCCCTCCCGGCTCACCGTCGCCTCGAAGGGGTACAGGTTCCCCACCACCACGTCGATGGGCGCGATGCCGTGCGCCTCCAGCTCCCCCATGTGCTCCGGCAGGTCACGCCGCGCCAGCAGGCCCCCGTGTACGACCGGGTGCAGCGTCTTCACGCGCCCGTCCAGCATCTCCGGCGACCCCGTCACGTCCGAGAGCTGCTCGACGGCCAGCCCCGCCTCGGTCAGCGTCCGGTGCGTCCCGCCCGTGCTGACCAGCCCGTATCCCGCCTCCTGCAGGGCGCGCGCCAGCTCCACCACGCCCGTCTTGTCATACACGCTGATAAGGGCCTTCATGCCGCCTCCTGCCGATGGGGGTACCACGATGGTATCTGAGGGAGAAAAGCTTGAGAACAGCGTCAGGGCCCGTTTTACTCGTCATTCCTGCGCAGGCAGGAATCCAGAGGGACAGGGCCGAGGGGCCGACCTCTGCCGCTGCGCACAACCCACTTGCGTAGGGGCCATTCGCGAATGGCCCGTCCCGCGACAGCGGGAACCCCGTTCACCCCGAGCCCGTCGAAGGGCCACCCTGACCCCCGCGAATGACCCCCACCACCCCCCCCTTCCTGCGGAGGCAGGAACCCCGACAGACAGGACACCCCCGCAGACCCCGCTCGCCCTGAAACCGGCCGAATGGCGCCGCCCCTACGAGATCGTAACCAACGCCCCGCCCGCGGCGTCCGCTGCCTCGCCGACGACAAACGCCTCCGGCACGTCCGCACGCACCCCCGCGACGTCCTCCGGCGCCACCGCCACGATCATCCCGACTCCCATGTTGAACACCCGGTGCATCTCGTCCTCGCCGATGCTCCCCGTCCGCTGGATCAGCCGGAACAGCGGCGGGACCTCCCACGACTCGCCCAAGAGCCGCGCCGCGAGCCCCTCCGGCAGCATCCGCGGCACGTTCTCCGGGAACCCGCCCCCAG
Organism: Chloroflexota bacterium; assembly: GCA_026713825.1. NCBI lineage: Bacteria > Bacillati > Chloroflexota > Chloroflexota bacterium. Next base: position 3,723 of record JAPONS010000086.1, read on the forward strand.
TGATGTGCGCCATCCCCTTGATCCGGTCCAGCGCCGGCGTCAGCGCCTTGACGTACGAGCGGTGCGGCGCCAGCAGTGCCTCTCCCAGTGTCGAGCCCAGCTCCTCGTGTTTGACGTCCAGCACCGACGGGTCCTCGTCGATCCCGCACACCCGCCGTACCAGCGAGTACCCGTTCGCGTGCAGCCCGCTCGAAGGCACCCCCAGCCC
>JAPONS010000087.1 GCA_026713825.1 Chloroflexota bacterium
GCCGAGCTGCGCCCCCCCCCCCCGCTCACAGCGTCGCCCCGGGGCCCCGCCCCGCCGCCCCCGCGCGGCCCGGCCGGCCCCCCGCCTCGACCGCTTCCTGGCCGAGCAGTGCCCCGACCTCACCCGCTCCAGGCTCGCGCGGCTGGTGCAGCAGGGCATGGTCGCCGTCAACGGCGCGCCGAGCAGGCCCTCGCAGCCCGTCCGCGCGGGCGACGTCATCGATCTCATCATCCCGCCCCCGGCGCCCCTCGACCTCGCGCCGGAGGACATCCCCGTCCCCATCGTCTACGAGGACGATGACCTGCTCGTCGTCGACAAACCGGCGGGGCTGACGGTCCACCCGGCGCCCGGCCACCCGTCGCACACGCTGGTGAACGCGCTGCTCGCCTTGCGCCCGAACCTCTCTGGCATCGGCGGCGCGCAGCGGCCCGGCATCGTCCACCGCCTCGACAAGGACACCTCCGGCCTCATGCTCGTCGCCAAACACGACCATGCCCACCACTCGCTGGCCGCGCAGCTTCAGGCCCGCCGCGTCCACAAGCGCTACCTCGCGCTGGTCTGGGGCTGCCCGCGCCCCGAGACGGGCACGGTCGACGCCCCCATCGCGCGGCACCCCGCCGACCGCAAGCGCATGGCCGTCGTCGAGAACGGCCGAGCGTCGGTGACCCACTACGCCGTGCTGGAGCGGCTGCCGGAGGCGTCGCTGGTGGAGGCCCGGCCCGTTACGGGCCGCACGCACCAGATACGCGTCCACCTGGCGTCCCTCGGCTGCCCGCTCGTCGGCGACGCCCTCTACGGCCGCGCCCGCCCGTCGCCCGTCGAGCGCCATTTCCTCCACGCGGCGTCCCTCGCCTTCCGCCAGCCATCGACGGGCGAGACCGTCGAGGTGTCGTCGCCGCTGCCGCCCGACTTGCAGGCCGCGCTGGACATGCTGCGAGAACCCTCAAAAGAGGCTGGCATCTTACCCGTGCGGGCGGTGTAGAATGGCGGCCTAACCGCGGCTCCCCACCACCCGTTGAGGCATATATGAGCCTTCTTGACGACGTAAAGGCCCGGCTGAACATCGTGGACGTGGTGTCCAACTACGTGCCGCTGACGCAGGCCGGCCGCGTTTTCAAGGCGCGGTGCCCGTTCCACACGGAGCGCACGCCCTCCTTCGTCGTCAACCCGGAGCGAGGCTCGTGGCGCTGCTTCGGCGCGTGCTCCGAGGGCGGCGACGCCATCCGCTTCGTGATGAAGATGGAGAACCAGAGCTTCAGCGAGGCCCTCCGCTCGCTGGCCGTGCGCCTCGGCGTGCCGCTGCCGTCGCCTCGGCAGCACGCGCAGATGGACCCGCTCCTGCGCGCCAACGAGGAGGCGATGCGCTTCTTCCAGCGCCGCCTCCAGTCGCCCGACGGCGAGGCCGCGCTCGCCTACCTGCAGGACCGCGGCGTCGCGCCCGAGACGGCGGCCGCCTTCAACCTCGGCCTCAGCCCCGACGGCTTCGAGGAGCTCAAGGGCCACCTGATGGGGCAGGGCTTCACGGAGGAGGAGCTGCAGCGCGCGGGGCTCGTCACGCGCCCGCAGCAGGGCGCATCCCGCGACCTCTTCCACTCGCGGCTCATGTTCCCCATCCGCGACGCCGGCGGCCGCGTGGTCGGCTTCGGCGGCCGCGAGCTCGACGGCAGCGTGCCCAAGTACCTGAACACGCCCCAGACGCCCGCCTTCGACAAGTCGTCGTTGCTCTGGGCGCTCGACGCCGCCCGCGAGAGCATCCGGCTGCGCGGCGAGGGCGTCGTCGTCGAGGGGTACATGGACGCCCTTATGGCGCACCAGCACGGCTACACCAACGTCGTCGCCTCCATGGGCACCGCGCTGACGTCGCGCCAGGTGGAGGCGCTGCGCCCCCTGGCGGACACTTTCGTGCTCGCGCTCGACCCGGACGCCGCCGGGCAGGAGGCGACGATGCGCAGCCTCAAGACCTCCTGGGCCAACGTGCCCGAGGTCCGCATCGCGCTGCTCCCCGAAGGCAAGGACCCGGACGAGCTCATCCGCAACTCGCCGGAGCGCTGGCCCGATGTCCTCGAGGCCGCCGAGCCCCGTGTCGACTTCGGCTTCCGCGTCATGGCCTCCCGGATCAACCTCGACACGGCCGACGGACGCCGCGCCCTGACGGAGGAGCTGGGCGGCTGGATTCTCTCGGCGAGGGAGGAAGACCAGGACCGCTACCTGGAAAAGCTGGAGGGGCTCATCGGCGTCAGCCGGCACACGTTGGAGCAGGCGCTGCAGCGTCAGCGGCGCGGGCTGCTTGACGGCCCGCCCACGGGCCGAGGCCGTCGGCAGGCGCCGCGCCCCGAGCCGCCCGAGAGTCCCTTCGAGGCGCCGACGGGCGTCTTCGAGCGCGACGACCCCCTCGAGGCGTACTCGCTGGCGCTGCTCATGCGCGACCCCGATCTGCGCGACGCCGCAGCCGCCCTGCGCGCCGAGTTCTTCCGGCAGAGCGAGAACCGCGAAGTCTTCCAAAAGTGGGCCGAATGTTCTACAATAGAAGAACTGAAAGAAGACCTTGACGCCCTGCTGCAAGAGCACCTGGACTCCCTCCTCAGCCGTGAAATCCCCTTGATGGATTACAAGCAGCGAACGGAATCCTTCGCGCAGACGATACGGCGATTGGAGGAGCGGCAGCTCCGGGAACAGCGGACGCAGTTGGGGGCGTCGTTGGCTCAGGCCGTGGCGGAGGGCCGGGACACCTCGCCGGAGGAGGAGGAGCTCCACCGGCAGGACGAGCGGCTTCGTGATATCTTTTCCGTCAGGGTCCGCAGGGACATCTAGCCCGCCTGCGCAGCAGGCGCATTCGCCAGGAGATGAACATGGAGAACAAGGAGACCACCGGCAAGACCCCGGAGGTCGTCACAGCTTCCGGCGCGGCAGCGGCGCCGCAGTCGGCGGACCCCCAGACGGCGGCCGAGGTTCTGGCCAAGGCAAGCCCCGACGTGAAGACCGTCTTCGACACCGCCTCCGCCAAGGCCTCCGCCTCGACGTGGTCCGTCGAGGAGCCCCAGCCCAAGGACCTCGCGGACACCCGCCCGGAGGACGAGGTCGAGGACAACGACGAAGTCGAGCTCGAGTCGGCCGAGATGATCGACGACCCCGTGCGCATGTACCTGCGCGAGATCGGCCGCGTCAGCCTCCTGACCGCCCAGGACGAGCGCAGCCTCGCCCGCCGCATGGAGGCCGGCAAGCACGTCACCGCCATGCGCAAGTACCTCAGCGAGGAGAGCGGCAGGACCCCCTCGGCCGTCCAGGTGACCATTGAGCTGCTGCGCCGCCTCGCGTCCACGTACCCGGTGACGGTGGAGCTGGCCGAGCACTGCGACCTTGAGCCGCCCATCACCCTCCGGCACATCATGGAGGACCCCAAGCTCCGCGCGGCCATCGACAACGAGATGAAGATGGACATCGTCGCGGAGCTCAGCGCCGGCCTCGGCATCGAGGAGAGCGACGTCGCGGTGGAGATCATCAGCCTCTCGCTCAACAGCCGCCTCCTCGCTCCGCAGGTGATCGAGGTCATCGAAGCGGACACGCCGCTGGACCGGCTGCGCGACGAGCTCGGCGGGATGCTTGAGGACCTGCTCCCCTTCGAGATGCTGATTGGCCGCCACCTGGACAAGGCCGTCCACGACGGCAACCGCGCGCAGCGCCACCTCGCCGAGGCCAACCTCCGGCTGGTGGTCAGCGTCGCCAAGAAGTACATCGGCCGCGGCATGTCCCTGCTGGACCTCATCCAGGAGGGCAACATCGGCCTCATCCGCGCCGTAGAGAAGTTCGACTACCGCAAGGGCTACAAGTTCAGCACCTACGCCACCTGGTGGATCCGGCAGGCCATCACCCGCGCCA
>JAPONS010000088.1 GCA_026713825.1 Chloroflexota bacterium
GCCAGCCGGGCGGCCCCCCCCGCTGCGGACGCCGAGCCCGCCGCTGTTGAAGCTGCTGCCCCGGAACCTGAAGCTGCCGCTCCTGAGGCCGCGGCCGTGGAAGCCGCGCCCGTAGCGGAAGAAGCGCCGGTTGCGGAGCCGGTTGCGGAGCCAGTTGCGCAGCCGGTTGCTGAGGTGGCCCCCGTCGAGGAGGCGGCTCCGGCGGCAGAGGCCGCTCCCGCCGCCGAAGCGGAAGCTCCGGCCCCTGCTCCAACTCGACGTCGTTCGACGCGGGCGGCAGCCGCCCCCGCGGAGGCCCCGGCGGAAGCGCCTGCGGCCGAAGGTGATGCTGAGGTGGCCCCGGCGGCCCCCGCGCCACGGCGGCGCAGCACACGCGCTGCGGCCCCGGCGGCAGAGGCAGCCCCCGCGGAAGACGAGGCGGCCCCGGCTGCCCCCACGCGGCGCCGGCGATCGACTCCCGCTGCGGAGAGCTAGCCGCGCGGAGTGCCAGGAAGAGTTTCAACTTTACTCAAGGAGCAGGCATGACAACCCAAGGCAACACCTTTGCAATGTCCCCAAGCTACCTCTACACCTCGGAGTCCGTGACCGAAGGGCACCCCGACAAGGTGTGCGACCAGGTGAGCGACAGCATCCTCGACGCCATCTACGCGCAGGACCCGCAGGCCCGCGTGGCGTGCGAGACCGCCACGGGCACCGACTTCGTGGCCGTCATCGGCGAGATCACCACCACCGCCAACGTCGACTATGAGCAGGTGGTGCGGGACACCCTCAAGCGCATCGGCTATGACAGCGCGGAGACCGGCATCGACTACCGCTCGTGCCAGGTGCTGGTGCGCCTCCATGCCCAGTCCCCGGACATCAACCAGGGCGTCAGCCGCGCGCTGGAGCACCGGGACTCCGACGAGGAGAAGACCGAGGTCGAGGTGCTTGGCGCTGGCGACCAGGGCATGATGGTGGGCTTCGCCTGCAACGAGACCGCCGAACTCATGCCGTTGACCCTCTCCCTGGCCCACCACCTGACGCGGCGGCTGGCCGTCGCCCGTCGAGAGGGCATCCTCGATTGGCTCAAGCCCGACGGCAAGAGCCAGGTCACCGTTGAGTACGAGTACGGTGTGCCCAAGCGCGTGCACACGTTGGTTGTGAGCACCCAGCACGACGCCGAAGTGTCTCAGGAGCAGATTGCAGCGGACATCCGCGAGCACGTCATCGACCCCGTGGTCCCGGGCGCGCTGATTGACGACAAGACGCGCATCTACGTGAACCCGTCGGGGCGGTTCGTGACGGGCGGCCCCCACGGCGACGCCGGCCTGACCGGCCGCAAGATACTCGTCGATACCTACGGCAGCGTCGCGCGGCACGGTGGCGGCGCATTCTCCGGCAAGGACCCGACCAAGGTCGACCGCTCGGCGGCCTACGCGGCCCGCTGGGTCGCCAAGAACGTCGTCGCCGCCGGCCTCGCCGACCGCTGCGAGGTCCAGGTGTCCTACGCCATCGGCATGGCGGAGCCCATCAACGTCTCCGTCGAGACCTTCGGCACGGGCGTCATCCCCAATGACAAGATCTCAGAGTTGGTCAACAAGCACTTTGACCTCCGGCCCGGCGCCATCATCAGCCAACTCGGCCTCCGTGCCCCCATCTACGCCCAGACCGCCTCCTACGGCCACTTCGGCCGCGACGACGTCGACCTCCCCTGGGAGCGCACCGACAAGGCCGCCGAGCTCCGCGCAGACGCCGGCATCTAACCCACACCTAACCGCAAAACAGAGAGCCCAGTCCGCCCAATTGGACGGATTGGGCTCTCCCTTTGTCCCGCCCCAACCCCTCTCGCGTCATTCCTGCGCAGGCAGAGCCTGCCCCCGCGAAAGCGGGGGAACCCAGAGGGGCAGAGGGGTGGGGCTCGCACCCCCCAACCAACCCTCGCCTTCACCCGCGACCCTTCGCGTCATTCCTGCGAAGGCAGGAATCCAGAGGCGCGGCGCACGTGGGACACCCCCACCACAAAACCTCAGTCCCAACCAACCCCCACCGCCTCCATACCGGCGGATGCCGGTATCCAGGGGCCGGGAGGGGAGCCCTCTCCACCAACCCTCTTCTCCGCATCCGCTCCACCTCCGCGTCATTCCCGCGAAGGCAGGAATCCAGAGGCGCGGCGCACGTGGGGCACCCCCACCACAACAACCTCGGCCCCAACCAACACCCACCACCTCCATACCGGCGGACGCCGGTATCCAGGGGCCGGGAGGAGAGCCCTCTCCACCAACCCTCTTCGCCGCATTTGCTCCACCTCCGCGTCATTCCTGCACCCCCAAGCGTCATTCCTGCGAAGGCAGGAATCCAGAGGCGCGGCGCACATGGGACACCCCCACCACAAAACCTCAGTCCCAACCAACCCCCACCGCCTCCATACCGGCGGATGCCGGTATCCAGGGGC
>JAPONS010000089.1 GCA_026713825.1 Chloroflexota bacterium
TCGGGAAACTCCCCGGCGGGGGTTGGGGGGGAGGAAACCAAGGGGGGGGGGGGGCCGCCGCCGCCAACCACCGACCTCCACCCCTGACACGACCGTGTTGCCCCGCCGCCACTCCCTCCGCTACCGTCTCCCCATGGAAGCCGCAACCATCCATCGCAATCGGCAAATGCTCAACGCCCGGCCTGTCACACTGCCAATGATTTGCTTGACGCCGGCGTCCCTGTCAGGGGTTGGACACGCGGAGGGAGTGTTCTGCACCAAAATAATAGTCTTGAATCTGAAATGCGACAGGCCCCCTACGAATCAAATGCGAAACAACCTCTGCTGCAGCTAGGGAAGAGTCATGTACGAATGTCAAACGAATGGTGGTTGCCCCGTAGTTCCCGTGCAGAAAGGACCTTCCGCAACCCTCGCTTGGTCCGTTGCCCGGAGACCCCCAGAGCCTCGTGCTCTTGAATGCCCTGACTCATCCTGCTTGCTTACGCGCGTGAGCGGCGCGCGCTGAGCGTGACACGTCGCGCGGGGAGGAGTATCATACCGCAACCGCACGGGGTGCCGTGGGGCGCTCCGTCCTGTGTATAGAGGAGAGTGGTGAGATGTTGAGCGACGCTGACAACGAATACATGTGTCGAGTTGGCCCGGGCACGCCCATGGGCGAGTACGTGCGCCGCTTCTGGGTACCGTTCCTGCTGCCGGAGGAATTGCCGGAGCCGGATTGCCCGCCGGTCCGCACCACGCTGATGGGCGAAGATCTCGTCGCGTTCAAGGACTCCAACGGCGAGATTGGCCTTGTGGACAACTACTGTCCGCACCGCCGCGCCAGCCTTTTCTTCGGCCGGAACGAGGAGTGCGGAATCCGCTGCGTCTACCACGGCTGGAAGTTCGACGTGAACGGCGACTGTGTCGACATGCCGTCGGAGCCCGCCGAGTCCAACTTCAAGGACAAGGTCAAGATCAAGGCCTACCCGGCGCGCGAGTACGGCGGCCTCATCTGGGCCTACATGGGCCCCGCTGAGTACATGCCGGAGCTGCCGCTCATTGACTGGGCGACCCTGCCGGACAGCCAGCGCGTCATCTCCAAGCGCGTGCAGGAGAGCAACTGGGTGCAGTCCGTGGAGGGCGGCATAGACTCCAGCCACATCTCCTTCCTCCACAGCGGCGTCACGCCCTTCATGCGCGACAACCCGGACAAGCGCCCTCCGGCCCGCGTCGGAAGCCAGACGGTGAACTTCACCACCACAGACACGTCGCCCCGCTTCGTCGTCGATGAGACTGAGTACGGCCTCCTGATCTCCGCTCGCCGGAACGCCGACCAGGACCGCTACTACTTCCGCATCACCCAGATGCTGATGCCCTTCTACACCATGATTCCCGGCTCCGTTGAGCCCGGACGGCAGATCGGCGGTCACGCATGGGTTCCTATCGACGACTACAGCTGCTGGAACTTCAGCATCTCCTGGAACCCCTACCGTCCCTTCACCCAGGAAGAGATCAACGAGCACTGGAGCGGGACCGGCATCCACGCGCTCACTGACTACAAGTACCGGCCCCTCAGCAACAGCGCCAACGACTACATGATCGACCGCGAGGAGCAGCGCTACAGGACCTTCACCGGCATCCGCGGCATCGGCGAGCAGGACATGGGCACGCAGGAGTCCATGGGCGCCCTGACCTGGCGCGCAGGCGAGCACCTCGGCTCCAGCGACTCGGCTATCATCGCCTACAGGCGCCGGCTGCTGAAGGAGGCCCGCAACCTGCAGGAGGGCATCGAGTCCTACGCAGCCACCCACCCTGAGTGCTACAAAGTGCGCTCCGCCTCGGTGCTCATCAACCGAAGCGAGGACTACCGCGTGGCTGCGGCCGACCGGCTGGCAGCCCGAATCTAGGGTCATCGGCGCGAGCTCGTTCGCCCTGAGCTTGTCGAAGGGCGGCGCCCCAATCGTCATTCCTGCGGAGGCAGGAATCCAGGGGCGGGCGTCGGGGAAGCTGTTTGCCCTAAGCCTGTCGAAGGACGACTGGCATACATTTAGTCGAAGAGCGGAGGGACGTCATGGCAGAGAAGTCAGCGGCGGCAGTCATTATTGCGCCAAGGGAGTTCGAGATCCGGGAATTCGACCTGCCGGACATCCCGCCCGACGGCGGGCTCCTGCGCATCGAGCGCTGCGGCATTTGCGGCAGCGACGTCCACGGCTACGACCGAATGGGCGAGGGCGTGCGCATCATGGGCCACGAGAACCTCGGCTGGGTTGCCAAGATCGGCTCAGAGGCGTCCAAGCGCTGGGGCGTGAAGGAAGGCGACCGGGTTGCGGTGGAAGAGTACGTGCCATGCGGCTCCTGCGAGCTGTGCCGCACTGGGTACCCACGCTTCTGCCCTCAGACCAGCTCCTTCGGTCACACCGGCGAGAATCCGCGCCTTTGGTACGGCTCCACGCCCATCGACGTGGAGCCAGCCCTCTGGGGCGGCTACAGCCAGTACATGTACATGCATCCGGGCGCCATGGTGCACAAGGTCCCGGACCATGTCGACGCCTCGGAGGCCGCCTTCTTCCTGCCGTTCAGCAATGGCTACGAATGGGCCGTCGAGTACGGTGGCGCCTCCATCGGCAAGACCGTTGTCGTACAGGGCCCGGGTCAGCAGGGTCTCGCGGCTGTCATCGCGGCGCGGGAGGCGGGAGCGTCCATGATCATCGTCAGCGGCATGGGCCATGACGAGCACCGCCTGGAGATCGCGCGCCGCATGGGTGCCGACTACACAGTGGACGTAGAGGCCGAGGATCTCGTCGAGAAGGTTATGCAATACACCGGTGGCCACGGCGCGGACGTAGTCGTGAACGTAACCGGTGGTGGCCGTGAGACGGTCAAAGAGGGCATCGACATGGCCGCGTTTAACGCCGTGGTCTGCCTGCCCGCGGCTGGCAACGAGACCATCTCCGTGGGCGGCACCGGCCGCAAGAACCTCACCATGAAGTGGTGCCATGGCCACTCCTATCGGTCGGTGGAGCGGGCCATCAGCACCATTGCTTCCGGGCGCTACCCCATCAAGGAGATCGTCACCCACCACTTTGGGTTGAAGGACCTCAAGTATGCCATCGACTCTGTCGGCGGCATCGGCGCCCCCGGCGCCATTCACGTCAGCATCGACCCATGGATGGACCTCTAGCTGGACCCTGAGACAGTAAGAGGGCCCCGCTCCCAATTGGAAGCGGGGCCCTTCTTGTCGGTTGTGTGATGTTGGGTTGCGCTACCCCCTCGTCGTCGCGTCCGCTGGAGTGCTGCGGCGGAAGGGCAGCCACCCGCGCTGCTCCCACACGAGCAGCAGCTGGCTCGCAATGCCTATGGAGCTGTACGTCCCCACAATGACACCGATGAGCAGCGTGTAGAGCAGGCTCTGAATAGTGCCGCCGCCCATGAGCAGCAGCGCCAGGATCACCGTGAGCGTCGTGATGCTGGTGGTAAGGGAGCGGCCCAGCGTCTCCATGATGCTCACGTTGATGGTCGTCGCGAAGTCACGCGAGATGCGGCGCGCCGTGTTCTCCCGGATACGGTCGAACACCACGATGGTGTCATGCACGCTATAGCCCACCACTGTCAGGATGCCCGTGATGAACATCGCGTTCACCTCAAGGTCGATCACCTTGCCCAGGATCGAGAACAGGCCAAGCGTGATGAGCACGTCGTGAATACCGGCAATGATTGCGGCGGCGCCCAGGCGCAGGGAATTCGGCATGAGCCGGAAGGCGAACGAGATGTAGAGCATAATGAAGACCGACGCCACACCCACGGCGATGCCCGCATTCCGGATGGTCTCCTTAGCGACAACCTCTGAGACTGCGGAGAGCTCCGAGCTCTCTATTGCGCCGAACTCCAGTTGCAGGCGTTCCTCGATGGTCTCGCGCTCGGAGACGTCGCCCTCGGTCATGGGGCTCTGCAGCGTGCGGGTACGGATGAGGACACCCGTGTCGCCGAGGCGCTGAACGACAGCTTGGGAGTGTCCGAGGTCGGCCATAACCTCGCGGATGCGGGCCTCGTCGATTACATCGGCGAAGGTTACTGAGAGGGCTGAACCGCCCTCGAACTCGATGCCCACCTGGAAGCGTGGCTGAATCACCATGCTGACAATACCCACCAGGATGATGATGGCGGAGAACATGAAGAAGAATTTACGCTTGCCTACAAAGTCCATAGCCTACCCTCTCCCTCCCTGGGCCTGGGACCTACGGCCAGGACCCGTGACCGTCGCTCGCCTGCCGGGCACCGGCGTAAAGAGACCGGTGAAGTGGGAGAGCGGCGTCATCGCAAGAATGCGCAGTAGCGTTTGGCTGATGATGACGGCGGTGAACATGCTAGTCGCAACGCCGATGAAGAGCGTGACCGCGAATCCGGTGACGGCGGACGCGCCAAACCTGGACCCGAACCAGAACAGGATGGCGCACGTGATCATGGTCGCGACGTTGCTGTTGAGAATAGCTGGCCACGCTCGGCTGAAGCCGGTGGCGATGGCGCCAAGCAGCGCCCGGCCCGTTCGCAGCTCTTCTTTGGTGCGCTCCGATATGAGGATGTTCGCGTCCACCGCTACTCCGATGGACAGAATGAACCCCGCAATGCCCGCAAGGGTCAGCGTCACAGGCACCAGTTTGACGATGAACATGACGAGCACGATGTAACAGATGAGGGCAAGGCTCGCCATGATGCCCGGGACTCGGTAGTAGAGGATCATGAAGAGCACCACGAGCCCGAAGCCGATCATCCCCGCTACAAGGCTGCGGTTCAGTGACTCCTCGCCCAGGGTGGCGTCCACGTTCTGCTCGGATATGACAGCAATAGGAGTGTCGAGCCGGCCTTCCTCCAGTTGAATGGAGATGGTGCGCACCCGTTCGAAGGTGAAGTCCGGGCCCTCGATGAAAGCCTGCCCGCCCAGAATGGGCTGACGCGCGACGGGTGCGACGATCTCGTCATTGTCGAGGAAGATCGCCGTACGGTTGTTGGTCCCGGCAATGCGTGCGGTCGACTCGGCGAACAGCCGCGCGCCTTCGGAGTTGAACTCAAGGTTGACGATAGGGTTGCCGGTGGTCGGGTGTGTGCCGGCGTAAGCGCGTGCGAGGAGTTCGCCGGTAAGGCCTATGTCAATGTCGGAGAAGTCCGTGCAGGCCGCATCGTTGCAGATGCGCTCCTTGAATTCGAGCTTGCCCGTCTGCCCGATGAGCCGCTTGGCTTCCTCCACGTCCTCCACGCCTGGGAGCTGTATAAGGATGCGGTTCTCCCCGAGGAGTTGGATGGACGGCTCCGTAACGCCGAAGGCGTTGGTGCGCCGCTCGATCTTTTCTTGTACACCCGCCATTTGCGACGCGGTGACGCCATCTTCGACTGCCTCGTAGATGAGCTGGACGCCGCCCTGCAGGTCCAGCCCAAGCGTCAGTCCCAGTGGACCGTCATCTTCGCCCCGGGCGAAGTTGAAGGTGAAGATGTTGATGTCGTAGCTCTTCACGGCGAGTCCCCACACCGCAACTGCGACGAGGATGACAACGAGGGCCAGCCGCCTCATGTCCCTGTTAACCATGCCGCGCCTCCACGTCGGCGGGCGATCTTCCCAACACTTGGCTCACCAGGGTCACCGCCTCTTCTCGAGTTTTCACCTCGCCCGCCAAGCCGGACTCCTGCACCATCTCGAGGAGAGGGCGCAACTCCGGGCCGGAAGGCAAATTGAACAGCGTCATCAAGTCATGACCGGTCAGCAGCCGTTCGCGGCGCTGTGGGGCCTTCTGGGCGCGGCCCTCGTCCAGCGTGTACCGGATCCGATCGCAGTGCATGGCCCAGTTGTCCATCTCCAGTTCGGGACCCCGGGCCGCCAGGTAGTCGGCAATGCTAAGGTAGAGTGTGTCAACTGCCACATCCTGCAAATCGCGGTAGTACCGGTAGACGGCGCGGGCCGTCGGCAGATCGCCCTTCTGTGCCAGTTGGCTGGGACGCAGGTGATGCTCAACCATCACGGCGACTGCCTCGCGTGCCTTTCCGCTGGTCCGTAAGCGGTGCAGCACGTTTCGGGCCGTTGTCGCGCCCTTCACTGGATGGCCGAGGAACCGCACGCGGCCGTTGGGCTGCACCGACTTGGTTTCCGGCTTCGCCACGTCGTGGAGCAGGCAGGCGAATTTCAGGAACGTGGCCCGCGTGTGGCCGTCGGCATACTCCTCCGTAAAGTAGTCGTCTGCCCAATCCGGCCATGGGATGTGCCTTCCCGCTGGGTCGCTTGCGCGGTAACCCCCGTCGAGCACCTTCTCTGCGAAGTCCACGCAGTGCAGCGTGTGGTGGAAGACATCCCAGTGGTGCTCCACCGGCTGCGTTACGCCGCGGGCCGGCGCAAGTTCCGGCAGCACTGCGTCGAGCAGCCCAAGCTCGTCCAGTAATTCCAGCGAGCGGCCCACATGCGGAAGGGACAATATGGTCAGCAGCTCTTCGCGCAGACGTTCGGCCGAGACGTTGGCCAGCAGCGGAGCATGCTCCATGACGGCATGAGCGGTGTCAATGTCAATGAAAAATCCGGTCTGTGCGGCAATGCGCACTGAGCGCAGCGCACGCAGTGGGTCATCGGTGAGAACGCCGGGAGACGTCATACGAATGACACTGGCGCGCAGGTCCGCCACGCCGCCTGTGGGGTCGACAATCGGCCACTCGGAGACGGGACCGCCCGTGTCCGACAGCGGGACGGCTATGGCATCGACGGTGAAGTCTCGGAGACGCAGGTCGTCGTCAATGCCGCTGCCCTGCAAGGTGGAGACGTCGACGCGCCATGTGGCGCCACCGGTGGGCACGCCGTCTACGCGGTGGATACCACGCTCTGTATTGAGAGCCACCGGCGTGCCGCCCAGGGCCTGCGCGATGCTCGCCGCCAGCGCCTCGGCGCCCTCATGCACGGCGAGGTCGACGTCGTGGGTGGCGTGGCCCAACAGGGCGTCACGAACGTAACCGCCCACGATGCACGGCTGTGCTCCCGTGGCGGCGCAATGCGCACGAAGGCGTGGCAGAAGGTCCAAAGAAGTCCTTTCTAGACGGTGCTCCGGGCTATTTCTCTGCCGGTAGGCCGTCGTCTGTTGCCTCGACGGTGTCCGGCTCGTCGGTGTGTTCACGTCCGTACTGGGGCGGCGGCCCCTCGGACAGCTTCCAGATAGCATCCCTTGCCACCAGATGCTCCAAGTAGAGGTGGCCGTTCAGGTGGCCGATCTCGTGCTCCAGCGCCTGTGCCAGCAGGTTATCCCTCGCTGTCAGCCGGTGCTTGCGCCCCTGCAGATCTTGGTAGCGCACCTTTACTCGCTCCGAGCGGCTGACCAATCCCTGGTACCCAGTCACACTCAGGCAACCCTCGTACAGCTTGCGTTCGCCCTCCTGCGAAACCAGTTCCGGGTTCACGAAGACGCGGGCGTTCCCCTCCTCTGGGATCTCGATGACGCAGAGCATGAGCGGTACGCCAATCTGGTTTGCCGCAAGGCCAACTCCATTGGCTAGACGCATTGTCTCGATCATCTCCTCCACCAGCGGGGGCAGCGATGCATCGAAAGTGGTTACCTTCAAGGTCTTTCTTGTCAGCACCGGCTCCGGGAACTGGCAGATGGGTCGAACGTCCAAGCCCGCCCTCACGAAGAGAGTGTTGATTACAACTAGTCCATTATATGGACGGCCCTAGCCACAGTAAAGGAGCGGAGGCTCTCATGAAGCAGTCGAGGAGTGGCATTCCCGGCCTCACACGTAGCCTTGACTTTGATATGGGCTGCTGCAAAACTTAGCCGACGCTCAGTCCCCTATTAGATTCGCACATCTACTGACCAATGAGAGGGGTATCCGCGCGCCATGCCTCCGCTGCTGGAAGTCCGTGACCTGCACGCCCACTTCGTCACTCGCATGGGGACCGTAAAGGCCGTCAACGGTGTGAGTTTCACACTGGAGGAGGGACAGGTCCTCGGACTGGTGGGCGAGAGCGGGTCCGGTAAGAGCACCTTTGCGCTGTCGCTGGTGCGGCTTACGCCGTTCCCTGGGGAGGTCGTCGGTGGCACGGTAATGCTGAACGGCCGTGACCTCATGCAGATGTCTGAGATCGAGCTGCAGCAGGTCCGAGGCAAGGAAATCGGCATCGTGCTACAAGATGCCAACGCCGCGCTCAATCCCACACTGCGCATCGATAACCAGATGGTTGAAGCTCTGGAGGGGCACCTAGCAATGGGCCGCAAGCAGGCGGAGCGCTTGGCCGTCGACCTGTTGCGCGACATGGGGTTGCCGGACGCTCGGGAGATGATGAAGCGCTACCCGTACCAGGTCAGCGGTGGCCAGGCGCAGCGCATAATGCTTGCCATGGCGCTGGCACTCAGTCCCAAGATCATAGTCGCGGACGAGCCCACGGCCAACCTCGACGTGACCATCCAGGCGGAGATCCTTGCGAGGTTGCGGCGGCTGCAGAAGCAAAATGGAGCGGCCATCCTTTATATCACGCACGATTTGGGTGTCGTGAGCCGCATCGCCGATGAGATCGCCGTCATCTATGCGGGTTCCATCATGGAGCGGGCATCGACACGAAACCTATTCGACCGGCCGACCAACCCATACACGCACGCGCTGCTGCGGAGCCTGCCGCGCATCGACGTGAAGCAGCAACGACTCGAATCGATTCAAGGGCAGCCGCCGGATCTGATGGACCTTCCGGACGAGTGCCCATTCCTGCCGCGATGCGGCAAGGCGTTGGCAACCTGCCGCGTCAACCCCAAGCCCGGTTTGGTCGAGATGTACGAGGCCCACTTCGTCGCCTGCTTCAACCCTATGGACCCGGAGGGCAATCTGCGGTGACGGCCAACCCCTCCCGAACAAACAGGAACGGGACGCTCCAAGCGTCCCGTTCCTGTTGCCGAGGGAAGACGGCCGGAATTAGTTGCCGGCGTTGACCGTGAGCTTGCGTGCCTTCTTCTCTTCCGACTTCGGCAGGGTGACGGTAAGGACGCCAAGATCGTAGTTGGTGGCCGCTTCGTCCGCGTCGACCGACTCCGGCAGGCGGAGAGAGCGATGGAAGGTCCCGGCGCGTCGCTCCCTGACGATGAAGCGCTCGTCCCTGGTCTCCTCAGAGAACTCTGCCTTGGCATGGATAGAGAGGACGTTGTCCTCGATGGTGACGTCGATGTCCTCCGGCTTGAAGCCCGGGACAGATGCCGTTACCACGACTCCTTCCTCGCGCTCCGTTACGTCGAGCGGCAGGAGCCACTCGGCGGCGCCGGGGTTCTCTCCCCAGCGGCGGAATCCACGCCAACCGCGGTTGCGCTGGCCGTGGAACCTTCGCAGCTCCCTGAATGGGTCGTAAAGCAAACTGTACATGGTCTACCTCCTTGTTCTTGCGCGTGGGCGCTCCCTTGATGGTATGTACCAGACCCCAAACCGTGATGTCCAGCTTGGGGCTGACCTTGCTTCAAGGAATAGCATACTACCGAGCATTCATTCTGTCAATAACTTTCTTGAGAAATAAAAACAATAACTTGACATGAACCGTATCATACTTTATTGTTGACTTAAGAGAAGTGTATATGATGCCCGACTACTACAAGGTTCTCGGTATAGACCGGAATGCCGGCGAGAAGGATGTGCGCGCTGCCTTCCGTAAGCTCGCGCGCAAGTACCACCCGGACGTCAACCACGGCGAGCCCAGCGCCACCGAGCGTTTCAAGGAGATCAATGAGGCGCACGAGGTCCTCTCCAACCCCGAGTCCCGCCGCCTCTATGACCGCTACGGGGACAACTGGCGCGATGCCCAGCACGGAGGAGCGCCGTTTCAGGGTGGCCGCCGCTGGCGGACCGAGGCCATCGACCCCGAGGCATTCGACGATTTCTTCAACAGCGGGTCAGGCGGCTTCTTTGATTCGTTCTTTCGCACCGCTCGCGGCACACGGCAGCGTGGCCCCGGACCACAGCGTCCATCGCCGATGGAGCAGCCCGTCGAGCTAACGCTGGAGGAGGCCTTCCATGGCACAATCCGCGCTTTGCAGGTTGCCGGCCAGACGCCGTGCGCCGCATGCAATGGTGTGGGCGTCATCGGCAAGGCGACGTGCCGCGCATGCCTGGGGCAGGGCTATTCCTACCAGCCGGTCCGCGGTGAGGTCTCCATCCCGGCGGGAGTGGATAACGGCTCGCGCGTGCGCGTGTCGCCCGGTGGCCAGCAGGTCGTGCTCGTCGTTTCCGTACAGCCGCATCCGCGATTCGAGCGCAAGGGCGACGACCTCTCCACGGAGGTCACCGTCCCCCTCTACGACGCCATCCTCGGCGCGGAGGCCGTCGTGCCAACGCTGACAGGCCAAGTAGCGCTGAAGCTGCCGCCGGAATCGCAGAACGGCCGTGTATTCCGGTTGGGCCGTCAGGGCATGCCCAAGTTGGGCGCACCCTTGGATCGGGGAAACCTCTTTGTGACTATCAGGGCCGATCTGCCGTCAGACCTCTCCGACGAGGAGCGGCGGTTGTTCGAACGGCTTAGGGACATTCGCAACAACTCGGGAGGCGAGTAATGACGACGAGAGAGCAGCCGGGTTGGGACGAACCCTGCTACGTGATTAGCGTCGTGTCCCGCATGGTGGGCGTTACGGCACAGTCTCTGCGCTATTTCGAGCGCATCGAATTGGTGGAGCCCTCGCGGTCCCGCGGCAACATCCGTCTGTACTCGCCGCGGGACATAGAGAAGCTGCGGCGCATCAAGACACTGGTACACGACATGGGCGTCAACGCGGCGGGGGTTGAAGTCATCCTCCGCCTGACTGATCGCATCCAACAATTGGAGGGACATGTGGACTTCCTCCGCGACGAACTTGACCGAATGGTTGAGGGGGCCGAGAGAGACGTTGAGACGCAGACGGTCGAGGGTACCGTGCGCGAAGGCTAGTGCCGCTATACCTGGAGGCAGGCTCATGACGATGAATCCCGAAAACTTTACACAATCGGCTGTACAGGCCATCAGGCACTCGCAGGAACTTGTGCGGCATTACCGGCATTCCCAGTGGGACGTGGAACATGTCCTGATGGCCTTGTTGGAGCAACAGGACGGCGTGCCGGTGCAGGTGTTACGCGAGATCGGCGTTGACACGGCGGCGCTCCGAGCGGACGTCGCCTCCTCGCTGCAGCGTTCCCCTAGGCTCGAATACGAGTCTCAACAGATCTACCCGACGCCGCGTGTGCAGCGCATCATGCACGATGCGTCCGTTGAAGCCGAGAGACTCCGGGATGACTTCATTGGCACCGAGCATCTGTTCATCGCCATCAGCGATGAGCGGACGGGGGAATCGGCTGAGATACTACGCGCGCGCCGGGTCGACACGGAGACAATCTATCAGGCTCTCAGCAAAGTGCGTGGCTCGCAGCGCGTTACGGACCCCCACGCGGACGACCGCTATCGCTCGCTGGAGAAGTTTAGCCGCGACCTCACGCAGCTTGCACGTGAGGGCCGTTTGGACCCCGTCGTGGCGCGAGATAAAGTCGTGCAGCAGGCGGTCCAAACGCTCGCTCGGCGTACCAAGAACAACCCGGTTTTGCTCGGCGAAGCGGGAGTAGGAAAGACCGCCGTCGTCGAGGGGCTGGCGCAAGCCATCGCAACGGGCGGAGTGCCGGACGCCATCAAGGGCAAGCGCGTCTTGTGGCTGGACATGCCAGGGCTCGTGGCAGGGTCCAAGTTTCGGGGCGAGTTTGAGGAGCGCCTGAAGGCCGTCATGGACGAAGTCTTCGCAGCTAGGGGTGAGGTCATCCTCTTCATAGACGAGATCCACACCGTCGTGGGTGCGGGCGGCGCGGAGGGCGCCATTGACGCCTCCAACATGATGAAGCCGGCACTGGCTCGCGGTGAACTCCAGGTCATCGGCGCAACAACCCCCGACGAGTACCGCTGGTACATCGAGCGGGATTCAGCGCTCGAGCGACGCTTCCGGCCCGTGTGGGTGGACGAGCCCTCGGAGGAGGACGCCATCCTCATGGTGAAGGCGCTGCGCCCACGTTACGAGGCGCACCACGGCGTCACCATCGATGACGGTGCGGTGGATGCTGCCGTGCGCCTCAGCAAGCGTTACGTAACGGAACGCCACCTGCCTGACAAGGCAATCGACCTGATTGATGAGGCCGCGGCCAAGCTGCGTCTGCAAATGTCCAGTATGCCCGAAGGGATCAAAGAGTTGCAGCGCCGCGCGTCGGAATTGCAGGACCAGGAGGAGGCGGCCGCCAATCGCGCTGACTACCAGTTCGCGTCCGAACTGCGCGCCGAGCGGGTGCAGGTGGAGCACGCCGCCGCCACGGAGCGCGACGCCTGGTTGGCCGACGAGAAGCTGGACATGGCCGTCAGGGAGGACGAGATCGCGGCGTTGATCACCGTATGGACAGGTGTTCCCGTGAGCCAACTGATGCAGTCGGAGGCGGACCGGCTGCTGCACATGGAGGAGGCGCTGCACAAGCGGGTCGTCGGCCAGGAGGAAGCGGTGACGGTAGTGTCCGAGGCTATTCGACGCGCCCGGGCGGGCCTGAAGGACCCCAAGCGGCCTATTGGCGCGTTCATGTTTCTTGGGCCTACGGGCGTCGGCAAGACTGAGTTGGCTCGGACCTTGGCGGAGTTCCTCTTCGACGACGAGGAGGCGCTCATCCGCATCGACATGTCGGAGTATATGGAATACCACACCGTCTCGCGGCTGGTCGGCGCCCCCCCGGGCTATGTCGGCTATGACGAAGGCGGCCAGCTCACGGAGCAGGTGCGCCGCCGTCCGTTCCGCGTAGTGCTCTTTGATGAGATCGAAAAGGCGCACCCCCAGGTGTTTAACATCCTGCTTCAACTGCTGGAGGACGGCCGCTTGACCGACGGCCACGGCAACGCGGTCGACTTCCGCAATACGATCATCATCATGACGAGCAACGTAGGGACGGGAGACATCGGCCGGAGCAACGCCATGGGCTTTCGGCGTGGCGACGCCAGCTATGAAGCCCAGCGCGAGCGCACGCGCGTAACGATTGATATTGCTCTGAAGAGGGAGTTCCGCCCGGAGTTTCTCAACCGTCTGGATGAAGCCATCATCTTTGACTCACTGACCCGCGACGACCTGCACCGAATTGTTGAGTTGATGGCGGTCGCGGTGCAGTCGAGGCTGGAGGAGCAGTCCATCGCTCTACGTGTTTCTGATGCCGCCAAAGACTGGCTGGTGAAGGAGGGCTACGATCCGGTGTATGGCGCCCGGCCGTTGCGGCGGGCGGTGCAGCGCCACATCGAAAACCCGCTGTCCAACCGCATCCTGAACGGAGACTTTAGTCACGGCGACACGGTCTATGTCGACGTGTACGCCGATAGCAACGGGCTATCGTTCGTTGCGACGGCCACACCAGCAGAGACAGTTGTGGCTGCATAGGCGCTCCGGAGTGGTTTGAGACGAGGGGGTTAGCCCTGTGCCGCCCCTCGCTTTGTCTTGCCCCAACTGTCCCTCGCAGGTATCCTTGCCTCTGCCGGTGCAGCGTGCAGCGGCCGACTTACGTCCTCGGGCTAGTGAGGTGCAGCCATGCCGGACTTGCCGACGCAAGACGAAGTGCTCGCTTACTTCGAGTCTCTGAGCAACTGGGGTCGCTGGGGCGACGATGACCAGCTTGGCACCATGAACCACATCACACCGGAAACGCGCCGTCGTGCTGTGTCGCTGGTGCGAGAGGGCGTTACCGTGTCGTGCTCGCGAACGCTCAACAACGCTCCCGGCCCGGATGTCATGGCACAGCCCGTCCACTACATGATTGAATCGGGTGAGGGCTACGCGCATGACGAGAAGGCAGGGCCGCCACGGCCCTATCAGACATCATCGGACTTTATCGGCGTGGCCTTCCACGGCCATACCGTCACCCACGTCGACAGCTTGGCGCACTTTTTCTTCGACGGGAAAATGTACAACGGCAAGCCGTCCAGCCTCGTGTCCACCCGCTACGGCGCCACGTGGGAATCGATTGAAGTGCTGCAGGGCGGCATCCTGACCCGCGGTGTCCTGCTGGACATCCCTAGGCTGCGCGGCGTCCCGTGGTTCAACCCCGGCGAGGGCATCCTCCGTGAGGATATTGAAGCGGCAGAGGAGGCACAGGGCGTGCGTGTGGAACCTGGTGACGTCCTGTTGGTGCGCACAGGGCAACTCCGGCGACGTGCCGAGTTGGGGCCGTGGAACATCGCCGGAGAGGGAGGCACCGGCACGCACGCCAACTGCCTGCCCTTCTACCACGAGCGCTCCATCGCCATGCTCGGCTCCGACACCGGCAACAGCCTGGTACACCCCGGGTTCGACCGGTTGGGGAACCCGGTTCACCAGGTTGGCATCGTGGCCATGGGACTCTGGATCCTTGACAACGCGGACCTGGAGGCGCTGACAGAGGCATGTCAGGAGCGTGGCCGCTGGGAGTTCATGCTCACAATCAATCCCCTGCGTATTGAGGGCGGCACTGGCTCTCCCGCAAACCCTGTAGCAGTCTTCTAGAAATAAGAGGAATCAGACATGGCGCGATTGTCGCCCGGTCAGTCCGTAGTGGAGGCGCTTAGAGCCGAGGGCATTTCCTACGTCTTTGGCATCGTAGGCGGCACATTCCTCGAGATTCTCGACGCCCTCTATGACGCCGAGGACATCAAGTTCGTCAGCACCCGCCACGAGCAAGGTGCAGCCTTCATGGCGGACGGCTTCGCCCGTGCGTCTGGGAAGTCGGCCGTTTGCCTTGCAACCAACGGTCCAGGCGCGACAAACCTCGTCACTGGCGTCTACGCCGCCTACACCGGCCATTCCCCGGTCATCGCCATCGCCGGCGCACCTGCCCGCGACGTCGTCTATCGCGACGCCTTCCAAGAAGCCGATCACGTCTCTCTCTTCCGTCCCGTCACCAAGCGGGCGCTCAGCGTGAACACATCCGAACGCATACCTGAGCTCTTCCGCCACGCCTTCCGCACAGCCATGACTGGCAAGAAGGGCCCGGTCTTCATCGACATCCCTCGCGACCTTCTGGACGGTGCCCCTATCGAACACCCGGAGGCAAGTCCGCCATCCTACCGCGTCCACCAGCGGTTGCCCGCCGACCCCGAGCTTGTGGGTCGCTCGGCATCGCTGCTGGCATCAGCGGAGCGGCCGGTCATCGTCGTGGGCGGTGGCGTAATCCAGAGCGGCGCCTCAGAGACGGTTGTGCAGATCGCAGAGCTTCTCTCTGCGCCGATGATCACCAGCTATGGCCGCAACGACGCTGTCCCCAACGGTCACGCCCTTTATGTCGGCCCTCTTGGCCGCGCGGGTGCAGTCGAGGCGGGGCAGATTTGCGCCCGCGCTGATGTCATCCTCGCGGCGGGGACGCGCCTCTCAAACTTCACCTCCTTCTACGACAACCGCTACATATCGGCGGACGCGAAGGTCATTCAGATTGAAATTGACGAGCGAGAACTCGGACGAAACTACCCTGTGGCCGTCGGTATCCAGGCCGACGCGGGCGCCGCGCTGTCAAGCATGCTTGAGGCCCTGCAGCCCCGAGATGCTCAGCCCGACCGCGCCGCGTGGGCTGCCGAGGGCGCGGCCCTCAGGGCGCAGCGCCGCGCCAGGCTAGAAGACGAGTCAACATGGACGGGCACACCACTGAAGCCGCAACGTGTCTACGGCGAGTTGCGGAAGGTGCTGCCGCCGGAGGCCATTATGGTGTTGGACGCCGGTGCTTGCCCCGCCTTCGGCTACGACCGGCTTGACTTTCACCGTCCTGGAACGCTTATCACGCCGCTCGACTTCGGCGGGCTGGGCTTCGCCTTCCCGGAGGCCCTTGGCGCGAAGCTGGGCCGCCCCGATGCCCCCGTCGTCGCCATTCACGGCGACGGCGGTTTCCTCTTTAACGTGCAGGAGATCGAAACCGCCGTGCGTGAGGGCATCGCTATGGTTACCATCGTCATGAACAACAACGTCTGGGGCTCAGAGATGGCCTACCAGCAGGCGCTTTACCCTGGTCGGGAGATCGGCGCGCGCATCACCAACCCGCGGTTCGACAAGCTGGCTGAGCTCTTTGGCGCGCGTGGTTATTACGTGGACCGCGCGGAAGATGTCGGCGACGCCGTTACAGAGGCTATCGAGTCCAACCAGACGTGCGTCATAGAAATCCCAGTGGATCCCGACGAACTTCCCCGGCCTGCGCGGCTCGTGGAATCAGGCCGTTAGGGCGCGTCCTTATTCCAACGGCAAGGAAAGAGGGCGTTAGCTAACGCCCTCTCCTGATCTGTCCATGTTGTGGCGCGACGTTTGTTGTCTCGGGCCACAAACCGTGCTTTCCGACACCGGGCGGTTGACTTTGATGTACACCTCGCCGGATCCAAGTTGGTTTCCTTCCGGCTATTAAGTCTGAGCTTCACTCCATACCGTCTGAAAACTGCCACCCGTTGTCAAATGCAAGCCACTTGACGCGCCACACGTACTTGATCCCGCCCTTGTCTAGCGAGACCAGCTTGCATAAATATTTGTCCTCTTGGTTGAGCGAAATTGGTGAAGGGCCACCTGAATTGATGAAGTCCAACGCCCGGAGCACTTGCGTATCCCTAGGGCCCTCAACTTGAATCGACCAATAATCGAAGCCACCCTGAAAGCCCACGCCAGAGAGGTTGTGAAGCTCGACCCTATACGTAAGGGAACCGCTGAAGTAGGCATCGTTGGCAGCCTGGATTTCAGCATTGGCATTCCGGCGTTCCTCTTCCGCATCCCTGCCATGTATTTGCATCCAATCGCCCATGGACAATCGGTCCAATGGGTTGGTCCTTTGCCAATCGGCTTGGAGCAAAACAGGGTCGACCACCATAATGTCTGCTCGGCACCTATGCAGCCAGGGCTACACTCCCCCGCACCGTAAACAGACTCTCAAATAAAGTGTCACGGATTCCTCCAAACAGAACGGGGGCCCCAGAAGAGGCCCCCGTTTCCCAATGCCTGATTGAGGTATCTTACCGGTGCGGACCGCGGTCCGCACCCTCAAGCTCCGGCCGGTCCACGAACGCCTTGCGCAGATCGCGGGTCGCCTCAAACCAGCCCTGCCCCTTGGGCAAGATGGTGCCGCCCGATCGCTCCTGGTAAAGCTCCGGGCGGTCTACCGTGGCGGGAACCATACCTTCCTGCAGGTTGATGGAGGCGCTGATGATGCGTCGCCGGGTCTTGATGACCATGGAGTCGCTTGATCCAAGGTGCTCCTTGGTACGGTCAGCAATGGCGCCCATTTGCTCCGTCACCGACTGGTCCTGCAGGTGGATGCCGCTGATGCCGGTGAAGATCTTGTTGGTCTTCTGCGCCTCGCGGTCGATGCGGTAGTCGTTCTCCGCGCGAGCGGCCAGGCGCCAGCGGCCCAGGAAGCCGGTGCCCTGGGGGAGGAACTGGGGAAGGAGGCTGGCGCCCGGAACGTTGGTTCCTAGGCCGGCGCTGCCGATGCCGCGGGCGACGGGGTTGGGGCCGGAGATGTTCCAGAACATCGTGTGCTCGTCGTCGATCGGCACCCATGCCCGCACCAGGATCTGCCACCCCAGCACGCTGGTCGGGATCATGGTGTAGAAGGGCAGCAGAAAGTGGGCGATGCGCCAGTAGATGGAGTCCTCTTCCGCCGGTCGCCACGCGCCGTAGGACGTGCCGTAGTCCGTGTCGACCACGTCGTAGCCGAGGGGAGCGCGGTCTCTGACCGTATAGTAGTCGTAGGAGCCTGGCGACAGCTTGTCGGCCGTCACGCTGCCGAGGTGCAGGAAGCCCAGGTGAGACGTGTCGATGTCGCCCTCAAGCGCCTGCACGAAGTTGCAGTCACGCATGGCCGTCCAGACCGACTGCTCGACGTCGTCGGGCAACATGTTCGGCTCGATGTCCGGCAGCGGCGGAAGCTCCCTGCGTGGGCCCATGTATGTCCAGATGATGCCGCTGCGCTCCATGCAGGGGTAGGCCTTGATCTTGACCTTGTCCTTGAAATTGGACTCGGCGGGTTCCGACGGCATGTCGACGCAGTCACCGTTCACGTCGAACTTCCATCCATGGTAGACGCAGCGGAGCCCGCACTCCTCATTGCGCCCGAAGAAGAGGCTCGTGCGCCGGTGCGGACAATAGTTATCGATGAGCCCCACCTTGCCGTCGGTGTCGCGGAAGGCGACGAGGTCCTCGCTGAGCAGGCGCACGCGGACGGGGTCGCTGTCCGGGCTCGGCAGCTCCCTCGACATGAGGGCGGGGATCCAATGCTGCCGAATCATCTCGCCGGTGGGCGTCCCCGGCCCCACCTGACACATCAGTGCATTGTCACTGGCGGATAGCATAGTTTTCTCCTCCCCTTGCATACGAAAAGACTTGCGGGGAGTGTAGTGACTGAGGGTGCAGGCGTCAAGGTGAGGGGGAGTGTTACTGGAATACGAGATCCGCCGCAGCGAGAAGGATAAGGTCGTTGGGATGGCGAAACATTGTGCACCGGCTTGTCAAACGAGCGGCAGCCTCTGAGTCCAGTATATCGAGAAGGTGCCTACGCTCATCAGGTTCAAGGGCATGAGGCTCAACACGATAATCAGCCGGCTCAGTCAACATATCACCGAAGAATCGCGGGTGTGCAACAGGTGCTTTTTTTCCCTCTGGCAAAAATACTGGCAGCAACTCCTCCTCGCTTGCCACACCTTGGTCGTTTTGCCAGCGAAGTTTGAAGAGGGCAAGGGCCCCTGAAACCTCGCTAGGAACACTTGCGAATTCGCCTCTGAACTCAGGGGATTGAGCATACTCAATGAGCCACTTGAAGAACTCACTGCGAAAGTCCATTTGAGCTATGTCACCGTGTTCTTGGGCAAGTTGCCGGTCGGCAGTGACCACTACGTTGGAAGCGCGTGGTCGAAACTCAGAGAAGGCTCCGATGAGTTCCGGGGGCAAGTTTAGCCCTAATGCGCGCCCACCAAACCGACGCTCATATGTAATGCCTTTGTACGGGAGAATACCTTCCAAGAAGGCCAATACGTCGCTGGCACCAAGTGCATACAGAGTAGATGAGGTCGTTGGATCATACCCTTTCACATTGGCGAACAATCTATCTTGTTGCTCTTTAGCTTCTCTGGCACGTCGCAACGCTTCTTCTACTTCTGCCTCAGTGTGATTGATGTTCATTGCCTGACTGTTGGCTAGTAGCTCCGCCATGTCAAGCCGTTCTAACAGTTCACCCACGATTTCGGTTTCCATGCCCTCCTGATACTCAGCACTGACATGAGCCATATCTTGTGCAATGGCGTACACTCTTTGCAACATGAGGCCAAGCGTTTGATTGTCAAACCCATCGCTAGAAGTCAGATTAAACACCATGACACGTTCGTTTTGACCATAGCGATACAGCCGCCCTGCGCGCTGCACAAGACGGCTGGGGTTCCATGGCAGGTCGTAGTTTGCCATGACATGGCAGCGGTAGTGTAAATTGATCCCTTCCCCACCGGCCTCAGTGGAAACCAGGAACATGGCGCTATCGTCATTGGCAAACGCGCTTGTAGTTTCCCGCTTTTGCTCCAAACTCATGCCACCATTGAGTGTGAGAACACGTGAGAGAGGGAAGCGCTCTTGCAAAGCCTCCACCAAGTAATCTTGTGTGGATCGATATTCGGTGAATACCAGAAGTTTCTTGGCTTCTTCGTGCAAGGGAGTAGCAATCTCCGACAAGAATGACTCTAACTTCAAGTCCGATGTCTTCACGGCAGGAATGGATGCAAGGAGCCCTTCGATGTATTCTTTCTCTCCAGTAAAGAACGTCTGAGCACCCAATAACTGTTCAGTAAGACTATCCGCTGCATTGCCGAGATTGTCATCACCGTCGGTTCCGTCCTCGTAAGCATCTCTGTCTGTGTCAATGTTCATGGGAGGAGAAATAGGTGCACTGGGCCTTACGGCTACCGTAACCGCAGAGTCAGTTCGCCTCTCAAGCCGGGCCAGTCTCCTGTTCAGAGCGTCCTCGATTGCCTTGATGCTGGATGATGCTAGTTTCCGGTATGTTGTCATGACAAAACCAATTGCTCGCCCTTGAACTCCACCTCTACGAGAAGCGCTATAGCCGTTGCGCAAATACTGCAAAAGTTGCTCACTGAAAGCTTGGGCCTCTGTAGAGAGCGCAACCTCGATTCTGCGTGTGTCCTGTCCTCTGAAAAGGAACTCTCCGTTGACGTCTGTGGCAAGACTCTTTCTATTGCGAAGCACCATCTCAGGCACGACTTGATTGTCAAAGAAAATGTTACGTAAACGTTGATGTAAATCTGGGCGTAGCAGGTTCAATAGATTCACAAATTGCTCGGAGTGTCCTTGATGCGGCGTTCCAGTCAAGAAAACACACGCGTCAGTTTGAAGCCTTAGTTTTTGGAGAAGATTGTATCGAAGTGTAGTGGCTTGGCCGTGAATCTTGCTCAAATGGTGAGCTTCGTCACATACAATGACATCCCATACTCCGGAGGCCATAAATCGCTGAAGGTGGTTATCCGTCTTTGCTCTATCTATCGAAACGATCACTTTTTCGTATAGCCTCCAATGAGAGAGGTTATCGGTAGTGATAGAAAAGTCCAAGCCATAAATGCGGAACTCTTCATTAAACTTGTTCTTCATCTCATCTTGCCACTGACGAACCACCGCCGCGGGACAGACAACCAAGACCCGCCGCACTTGGCGCTGCCGCTTCATTGCCGCAAGGAGCAGGCCAACCTCAATAGTCTTTCCCAAGCCAACATCATCGGCTATGAGCCAATTCCGTTGGTCAGCGGTCATGATGCGATGGACAAGATCTATCTGATGTGGAAGCGGGTCCACATCCAGCCTGTCAAGGGATCCGGTTACCTGATTCCAAGAATCCAAGGCGTAAGCAAGCGCTTTGAGTCTGAAGCGCTGTACAGCGTCGGGGTCCGAGACCTCGCCGCGCGGAAACTTGAGGCGCGCGTCCATGACGCGTGCTAGGTTCTCGTACGGCAACCAGCGGCTTTCCCCTGTTGTGTGCAGTTGCACCAACGCGAGTTCGCGATCACCAATAGTCCGCACCGCGCGGATTGTACCGGTGCCCAACGAATGCCGAGTATTGGACACAGGTTGGTCTTTGACGACGAAACCTAGCTGGAAACCGCATCGCAGTTCATCCAACTGATGCCAGCGAAGCCCGTCCCGCCATTTCACCAGAACCAACGTGTTGTCGCCCTGCTCCTTGCGGTCGTTGACTTCTCCGATGGAGACTGAATCCCTCTGCAAAGGTGTTGCTAGCGACACCCAACAACCTTTGACTGGGACCAGACGCAAGGACGCTTGTGGATGAGTCATAGTTTCCAAGCCTCCGGGTAGAGATTACCATCCTAGCCCGTCATGCCAGTCCACAGGGTCATGCCAATCTTGCCGCGCAAACCAAGATTGTGCTCCACGGTCTTGCCGAAACTCTTCAATATCTTCATAGGTCGTAATCTTGCCAGGCAACTTGGATTTCGGAATGTGTAGCAAGTCCATACTCAGGTCTGGTCTGTACTGCCAGTCCTCTGCCTCATGAAGCTGTGCTCGGTAGACAGCAAAATCCACCAGTGAGAACAAGCCGTTGTCAACTCGGGTCCATACATTCAGGTTATCCCAGTCCTCAACCCACTCCTCGTTGATAATTTCATATATGGCGCAATCGATTCGCGAGTTGATGAGGCGCAAAGCCTTATCGAGGGTAAGCACCCTGTAATCCAGAATCGTCTCCCAATTCCATGCCCTCTTTTTTTCGGGATCCTTCCGCCACGTCAGCTTTCCCCACAGATCCTCACTTTCGGACCAGTGGGATCGGAAGGCGAGAAACATATCTAAAGAGCGTCCGTTCCAATTGTTGTCCTTCAACCATGAAAACCATCTGCCAAAGCGGGAACTGCTCATTAGTAACAATGTTTGCATGACCTCGGCCTTTACGGTTTCGTTGATCCCGTCAATGCCGCTCAGCCACATACTGATATCCAGTTCCCGTCGGTTGAGATCACCCCTTGGGACAAAGATGGGTTGCCGATCATTTTCCAAATCCTCTGGTGTAACGATACTCCACTCTGGGTCATCCAACGGGTCGAAGACTCGTTGGATTGTATGACCGGCATTCTCTTGCGGGATGTCCCAAACCTCATCCGATTCGGATGAGGTTTCGTCATCTTCCTCAGCCTCGTTAGGAGAGACTGCCCCTTGTTGCGATTCATCGGCCTCGTCATCAGGTGCAACAAGAGGTACTGTGTCTGGCTCGTCTGAGGCTTCAAGGGGGGCCTCATAGTCCTCGTCAGTGACAAAAACATCTTCTCGGAACAACGGCGTCTCCGACGCCTGCGGTGCTACCACAGCCTCCCATGGGTCATCTATGAGTTCCGACACAACCAAGGTGGCCGAGTAGTCTTCCTCTGACCACCGGTTGTTGAGCTCAAAGCTCAACTGGCTAGGTTGATGACGCCGCTGTGGCATGGCAATCGGCCTCAAGCACGGGTATCGAAGTGCACAGGACATGCAGCCGACAAAATCCAATACAGGTTAGTGTACACTAAAGACTGGATAAAGGATGAATAGCGCGAGAGAAGTCGCGACGACAACCCCAGCGCCGGACAACCCTAGTTCGGGTTGTCCAGGCGCTGGCTCATGTCCGCGAGGAAGCTCTGGATGTCGGCGGGGAGGTCCGAAGCGGCTTCTTCTTCGGCGGAACGCTCCTCCGCCGAGTTGGGGTGGCGCGAGTCGTAGTAGGATTCCAAGCGCTTGACCAACTCCTGCGCCGCCGGGTTGTTCTTGATCTCCGAGTCGAGCTCTGCGTACTGTTTGCGGCCCGCCTCTGTCTGCGGGAGGTCTGCAGGCATGGTGTAGACGGTGGCGAGGATTTCCAGCAGCCGCGCCGTGCCCGCGTAGTCGTGCTCCAATTGCGCGTACTGCGGCAGCCGAACCATGAAGCTGACATCCTCGACGCCGATCTTGGGTAACTCCTGCGAGAGGAGGTTCATGATCGAGGTTGGCCCCTCGTAGTTGCTGCGCCGCCGCGAGACGAGCCCCCGCAGGCCCGTCATCGGTTCGCCGTTGAGGGTGCCGGTGACTTGGAGGGGGCGAGTGTGCGGCGCGGCGTCGTACATGGCCCCGATGCGGCTGTACCGCTTCACATGTAGCGCCTTCAACACTTCGAGGATGGAGGCGATGTAGTCCTCGGCGTTTGCGTGAGGTTCGCGCACCTGCATCAGAATGATGGGCGGATCTGTGAGGCCCGACAAGTGGCTCACCCGGGTGTTGGGGACACGCTGCACGCGCTGCCCGTTGCGAAAACGCGTCGTCGGGCGGTAGCGCGTGAAGTCGAAGAAGGCGCCTGGCTTCTCCAATCGGCCAAGCTCCTGGGAGCCGAAGTAACGCTCGAGACGGCGCAGGGTGAGTGTGCCCACGCTGCCTGCGTCGAGCCATGGGTAGAGCATGGCGATGACGTGCGGCTCTTCAATGTGAGGGATCGGTTCAGTGAACTCAAATGCGCCGATCTTCATGGCCGCATGGTGCCAGAAAACTCCCAGATTTGCAACTATCCACCCATAGAAACTGCATCCTGACTGCCTTTCTCCCTAAATGAGACCATATCTCTACCCTCTAGGGCCAACCCTGTTTTACAATGAAAGACGGTTGCCCATCTTCCGATGTCCTGCCAGTCCTAAGGGGCTTTGCCTCGAAACCCTTACGATGGAGAAGCAAAGTGAAATCTACTAATGTGAGATTGTTCCTGTTGGCAGCGCTTGTGGCGCTCGCGGGCGCCTTCTTGTTTTCGGCTTGCACGGGCGAGCCGGAACCGGAGCCGGTCGCCACAGCGGTGCCGCCGCCCGTCCCGACCGCGGCCCCCACGGCCGAGCCGACTGCAGAACCGACACAGGCGCCGTCTGAGCCTGCACCCACACCGGCGCCGCAGCCGACTGCTACTTTCGTGGCGCCTCCCGCTCCGACGCCTACGCCGGTGCCTCCGACCCCCACGCCCGAGCCGACGCCGGAGCCGGTGGGGGTGTCCACTTACACCAGCGGCGTCTTTGACTTCTCCTTTGACTACCCCGGCGATTGGGACCTGACGCAGGAGGGGCGGACGGTCATGGCCAGCGCCCCGGGGCATGAGGCGGATGTCGCCGTGGACCTCCACATTCTCACCCGGCCCCTCGATGTGTTCGACTACACGGAGGATGTCGTGCTGGACAAGATGGAGCGCGCGCACCCCTCCTTCTTGGTCCGGCAGACCGCCGGCCAGCGGGTGAACGGCATGGTTCGGCTGGTGAATCGCGCAGAGTCCACCACGGAAGACGGGGTGGTCACCTATTTCAAGATATACACCGCTGCCGTTGGGCGGGTGGGGATCGTCTTTGTGCTGAAAGGGCCGGAGCAGGCGGCATTGGCCGCGCTGGAGCCGCAGTTCGACACGCTGGTCCGCGGGGCAAGCTTGCCTAACCCGGCGCTGGAGTTCCCGGACCTCACCATAGCCCGCCAGGGGGTGGGAACGGGCTACTCCAACGTCAGCAAGGCCCCCACGGGCGAGGACACCGTGTTTTATCCAGACACGCCCGCCCTCGTCGCCGTCGTGCGCTTCGATTCTCTGGGCGCCGACTCCGATGTCGCCTTTCATTGGTTCCGCGTTGACCGCTTCCACAGCGTGCTGGACGTGCTCGGTCCCACCGAGCCGGACGCCGACGCCGACGTGCATTGGTCCACCCTCACGCCCGATGGAGAGCTGGAGTTAGGCTTCTACCACGTCGTCGTGGTGGTGGACGGCTCCATCGTAGAGATCATTCACTACTCGGTGATCATGGAAGAGGGCGCGGAGTACCCGGACGCCAAGACCTTTGAGGACTGGGCGGCCTTCCTCCTGGTCAACGGTGAGCCGGAGCGAGCGGTCTACGCCGCCACCAAGTCCATTGAACTAGACCCGGCGGAGGCCCAGCCCTACATATGGCGGGCTGAGGCCTACGAGGAACAGTGCAAGATCCGCCCCGCTATCGCGGACCACTCGCGAGCGGTGAGGCTGCTGCCGGACAACCCCGTCACCGTGGCCACCAGAGGGCATGCCTATTGGTACGCCTTCGACTATGAGTTGGCACTGGCCGATTTCAACACGGCTTTGGAATTGGTGGAGGAGCTGCCTCAGGAAACCGACAGGCAAAGGCTTCGCTATACCATCTTGAAGGCCGCATACCACAACAATCGCGCCCTGGTACGCGTCAATCTCCTTCAGATAGGCGAGGCACTGGACGACATCAATGTATCCATTGAGTTGGAGCCAGACGAGCATAACTACCTGGATACGCGCGCCTATGTCTATTACAAGGGAGGCAGGTACGAGGAGGCGAAGGCAGATTACACTCGCGCCTTGGATCTGGGCTTTGAAAACCTCTATGTCTACTTGGGCCACGGCCTGACGCAAATCGCGTTGGGAGACCGAGAGGAAGGCCGCGCCAACCTGGAGCTTGGCCTGGAGCTCTTTGATGACTACCAGCAGCGGGACTGCCCGAACCCCCAGCTTGGCGACTTGCTGGCGGAAGCACGCTCGACACTGCAGACACTCGCGCCATAGCAGCCGCCTTAACGGCGCGGGTGGCCGAACGCCTTATTGCAGGGCCAAACGCTTTCGTTGATCCCTCCTTCTCAATGCCCGTTAT
This sequence comes from Chloroflexota bacterium, assembly GCA_026713825.1. Classification (NCBI taxonomy): domain Bacteria; kingdom Bacillati; phylum Chloroflexota; species Chloroflexota bacterium. The sequence continues at coordinate 25,622 of JAPONS010000089.1, forward strand.
CCGGGTGTAGTGGCAACTGCTCTTGACATAGCGAAATGCCGCTATATACTGCCAGCATTCACCCGTACGGCATCGTAGTTTGGCTTTACGGGGCAATCTGCGCCGGATAAACGGCGTACCATGGGAGGAGGCTTTCATGTCAAGAGCCGTGCAATGGAGACGCGTATTCCTTCTATTTGCTGCCCTGACTGCGGCAGCCTTGTTTGTCGCCTGTGGCAACAGCGATGATGAGGACACCGGGACGACTGCGGACCCCGTTGCAGCCGTCCCCACGCCGGCGCCGGTCCAATTTCCCGACGCCAACCTGACTTCGCCGGCAACTCCGGCGCCGGTAACTGCAGACCCCGCGCCGTCTTCGGGCGACGCCATGATGGACAAGGAAGGCCCCAAAACTACTCGAGTAGTCCTGGGCCTCATTCCGCCGTCGGCCTTGACCAACGCCCCCCGCCACATGGGCTCTACCTCTGCTTTCCAGCTCAAGCCCATGTATGAGTACCTGATGGACACCCACCCGGAGACCCGTCAGCTCATCCCGGGCCTGGCCAAGAGCTGGGAGGTTGAGCCGAACGGCGCGGGACTCCGTTTCTTCCTGGAGGAGGGCATCGCCTTCCACGACGTGGACGGTAATGAGTCCGGTGTGATGACGGCGGATGACATTGCCTGGACGCGTGAGGACCTTATTCACGAGTCCTCTACCAGCAGTATCCGCGCCTTGATGCGGAATGCCGAGTTTGAGATTGTCAGCGACCACGAAGTGGTATTCCGGTGGGAAGAGCCTGACGCCGACGCCCTGGACTTCATCGCCAACCAGGTGGGCGGCATGGAGATCAGCAGCCGCGCCGACCTCAACACCTTCCCCGATGACGACAAGGACAATCGAATTTCGCGTCCCATAAATGGAACTGGCCCGTACACCTTCGTCTCCCGTGAACAGGACCAGAACATCATCTACAAGAAACTCCCCCAACCGCACTGGCGTTTGGACGCGGACTTTGAAGAGATAGAGGTTCGCTGGATCACGGAGAACTCCACCCGCCTGGCGGGACTGCTCAGCAACGAGATCCACATCACGAACATCCCCTTTGAGCAGGAACCCTCCGCTATCGAGAGGGGATTCAAAGTAATCACGGGCAGAGTCAACACAATGCGGACGTTCTTCCAGATGCAGGGCGTCTACCTGAATGAACCTGATGACCCGAGCGCCGGTTACAAGTTCGACACCCCGTTGTTGAACAGGGACGTTCGTGCCGCCTTGAACCGCGCAATCAACCGTGACGCCCTGAACGACGCCTTCTTCTTCAACCTCGGACAGAAGATGCACGCAATCCACGTAGCCGAGACACACGGCGCCTTCAACCAGCGGTGGAAGGACGAGTTTGACGAGAAGTACGGCTACGACCCGGTGGCCGCTCGCAACCACCTTCGCGCGGCCGGTTACGACTCCAACAACCCGCTGGAAACCAACATGTTCATCTTGGAGATGCAGCAGTACTCTGGCGGACCGGACGTGATCGAGTCGGTTGCCCAGATGTGGACTGACGTCGGCGTCAAGGTCAATCTACTGACCGTCGACCGCGCGCAGCGCCTCAACCGCGGCCGCGCGCTGGACTACGACAACCACATCACCCTTGGTGTGCTGATCGCGCCACCGATCTTGGCGTTGCGCCTCGGCCACCACACCTCACCGCCTCGCGGCGGCGGCGCCGAGGACTTCATCGTGGAAGAGGTCTTCCAGAAGGCCCGCACGTCCCTGGACCTGGACGTACAGAACCAGTTCATTCAGGCAGCCACGAACCGCATCTACGATGAATACCTGGCAATGCCGCTCTTCTGGGTGCCCGTACACGCAACTGTCAACCCTGACGTGGTGGAAGACTGGGTCTTCCCCGGCACCGTGTCCGGAACCTGGACCCACTTCTGGAACATCCGCGGCACCCGGTAACGGCTGACCTCGTTCCTAAGTAGTGTGGAGTGAAGCCCCCCGGCCCTCACAGGGTCGGGGGGCTCCTCTTTAGTGCGCGTCAACCATAGAATGCGCCGCGCTCTGCTGCAGCACATTGCCCCGCACTCATCCTCCCTCCTTGCTGTATAGTAGCCGTACCCTACCGCTTGAAGGGCAACGGTCTGTGCTCAACCTCATTCTGAGGCGGTTTCCGCTCCTGACCGCGCTTGTGCACCGGGACTTCCGGTTGTACTGGAGTGGCCATGCGGTCGCCGTGGCCGGCCAGCAGATGGCCATCGTCACTCAGATGTGGCTCATCTTCGATCTGACTGGGTCGGCGCTTCAATTGGGGTTGCTGGGTCTCGCCCGCGCCGTGCCCGGTATCATCATGAACCTGGTGGGCGGCGTGCTAGCCGACAAGCTGGACCAGCGCAAGCTGCTCATCGGGGCCTCGACGCTCACGGCCGCGCTCTTCGCCACGCTCGCGACGCTCATCTTCAGCGGCACCGTCGAGGTGTGGCACGTGCTGGCCGTGGTCTTCGGCACGGGAGCGTGCGAAGCGTTCATGCAGCCCTCCCGGCAGGCCCTCTTCCCCAACCTCATCGACAGACAACACATGATGAGCGCCGTGGGCCTCAACTCCGCCGTACACCCTGGTACCCGCATGTTCGCGCCTATCATCGCCGGGGTGCTCATTGACCGGGTCGGCATGGGTCTGGAAGGTGCGGCGACCGCGCTGTACGTGATGTCTGGGCTCACGCTCGTGTTCACCCTCGCCCTGCTCTGGGTTCGCGTACCTCCCATCCGCCGCGCAGCCGCGGGTGGAGGCTTCCAGAGTCTTGTAGAGGGACTGAGCTATGTGGGGAACAACCGCATCTTCCTGCTCATCATCCTGACGAGTTTCTCAAATGCATTCTTTGGAGGAGGACACATGATCCTTCTCCCAGTATTTGCCGACAAGCTCCTCGGTGAGGCGACGGGCGTCTCGCTGGCGGTGCTATCGTCAGCGGGCGGCGTCGGCGGACTGACGGGGGCCGTCGTCGGCGGGTCGCTGGGACGCTTCCGCCGGCACGGTTGGCTCATCTTGGGCGGCTCATGGAGTTTTGGGTGCGCGTTGATTGTGTTTGCCCTTGCTCCTTGGTTCTGGCTTCTCGTCATGATGGAATGGGTGGCCTCCGCAAGCAACCAGCTGTTCAACGTCACCACGCAGGCAACGCTGCACGCCCTGGTCCCGGACGAGTTCCGCGGCAGGGTGATGGGCCTGCGGAGCATGATGCACTCCGTGGCACAGCCCATGGGTGGCCTGCAGATGGGCAGCGTGGCCAACGCCATTGGCGTCACTGCCGCAGTCGTCATCAGCGCGGGTTTCCTCCTCGCCATAACCACGCTAGGCATCGCAAGGGACGGTCAAGTCAGAGACTTGAGCGGTGCGTTTGGCAGGAGCACGCAGGCGCCGGCACCGGTTGCGGAGCCCGGGGGCTAGCGTCCGCCGAATCGTGTACAATCGCGGCACATCACGCCGAAGACGGTCGACGGCTGCCTGGGCGCAGGCTCGTTGGACAACGGAAGGAGGAACATCGACATGGCAACTCGACAGGAACTGCGATACGACCCCTCTGCTTCCTACTCCGTCACTGAAAAGGACGTTGTGTACCTAAGCACGGACGGCGCCGTGCGCTACGCACGCGTGTACCAGCCCGATGGCCCCGGGCCGTTCCCGGTGCTGGTTAGCGTCCACGGCGGCGCCTGGAGCCGCGGTGACCACACCAACAACGCCGTCACCAGCGGTCCAATCGCCGCCAGTGGCGTGGTGGTGATGACCATTGGCCTGCGCGTGGCGCCCGAGTTTCCCTACCCCGCGCAGGTGCAGGACGCGAACCTCGCAATTCGCTGGGGCAGGATGCATGCCGAGAAGTACAATGGCGACCCGGGCGCGGTCGGCGCTATCGGCTACTCCAGCGGCGGGCACACGCTGCCCCTGGCCGGCATGCGCCCAAACGACTCGCGCTACAGCGCACTGCTGCTGGAGGGGAGCGCCGAGGCTAGGCTCGACTGGATGGTCGTCTGCTGGCCGGTCATCGACTCCCATGCGCGGTACGAGGTCGCGAAGGCCAACGGCAGCGAGCGCCTCATCACCAACACCGAGGGCTACTTCCTGACCGAGGAAGCAATGCATGAGGGCAACCCGCAGGAGCTGCTCGACCGCGGCGAGACCGTAGCGATGCCCCCGACCCTCGTCATCCACGGCACCGCGGACGAGAATGTCCCCGTGGAGCACGCCGAGCGCTTCGTTGGGTCCTACGCGGCTGCCGGTGGGAGCGTGCGCTTTGAAAAGTTTGAGGGCGAGCCCCACGGCTTCGCTAATGAGCCTGGTCCGGCGACGGACCGAATGGTTGAGGTCGTGAAGCAGTTCATCGCGGAGCAAGTCAACACACTGCAGGCCGCCGCGTAAAGGGAGGCTCAGTTTACCCTGAGCTTGTCAAAGGGTAAGACAGCATCTGACACACCGCAAGGAGACGCAGAATGGAGCACAGGAAGCTGGGATCAACGGACCTCATGCCCTCAGTCATCGGACTGGGCGGCTATCCATTCGGTCCGCCCTTGTGCGATAAGGAGATGACCGCGCGAGTGCTGGACCAGGCGCGTGAACTCGGGGTCAACTACATTGACACTGCGGATATGTACGCCCAGGGCGAGAGCGAGACCAACATCGGCGCCTACTTGGCGGACCACCGCGACGACTTCATCCTGGCGACCAAGTTCAACCTCTCCAACTTGGGCGACGAAACGCCCCGGGAGCGCATCATGCGCAAGATCGACGAGAGCCTGACCAAACTCCACACGGACCATATCGACCTCTATCAGATCCACCACGTGAACCCGGACGTGCCTGCGGAGGAGATACTGGAGCCGCTTGAAGAGCTGGTAAAGGCGGGCAAGGTCCGCTACGTCGGCAACTGCAACTACGCGTCATGGCGGCAGATGGAAGCGCTGCAGGTTGCGGAAGCCAACGACCTCTCGTGGTTCGTGTCCACCCAGAACCACTACAACATGTTGTACCGGCACGTGGAACTGGAAATCCTGCCCTTCTGCCGCAAGTACAATACGGCATTCATCCCCTACTTCCCGCTTGCCGGCGGTTTCCTGACCGGCACCTACCGGCCGGGACAGCCCCCGCCTCCCGGCAGCCGTGCGGACCTGGTGCCGACGGGAATGACGGCCAACGTCCGCAACGATCGCACGGAGCACATGCTGCTGCGGCTGGAGGCCTTCGCACAGGAGCACGGCCACACTATTTCGGAGCTTGCATTGGCGTGGCTGCTCTCTCACCCGGAGATTCCCGTAATCATCAACGGCTGCGACAGGCCGGAGCACATCATCGCCCACGTGAAGGCGTCTGAGTGGGTACTCACGGCGGAAGAGCGCGCCGAGGTGGACGCCATGACCTCGTGGTGGGACGGTTCTTCGGCAGCTGTGGACACTACGGGCGGCGCTCCCCGTGCAGGGACGGGACAGCGTTGATCTGTCTCACGTCGGGAAATTGAGTACAACAGCGAGGGGGCGATTGGTCCACCGCCCCCTCTTGGCCGGATTGCGACTCTTCCCTCGGCCTGCCCTCGCGTCATTCCTGTAGATGTTAGGCAATTCGCTGACCGCATCCCCTGACAGGGAGTCATTGTCCTCAACCAACAAACCCCGTTACTTTACGCGAATGAAATACGCACCCTGCCTCCAACTCTTGCGTCTCTCCAACGCTTATCGCTTCAATGTAGCTAATCCTTTCGTTGTAAACCGACCCCTGGTGTTTACTCTAGGGCCATCGAGTGTGCGGGAAGGGGGACTCGTTTCGCCGATTTACAAAATCTTCCTTCCCGAGATGCGGTTCTGTAGCTATGAAACTTACATTCGCAGGAAGATTTCATAGCTACACTGGAAAAGAAACGAGTAATTCGTTGAATAACTGAGTTCCCGGCAGGTCTCCGAAGACTGTGGTTGGTGTCGGCTCGCTACTGACGTGCGGAGGCCGAGCCCCGTGAGGCGAATTGGCAGACCTCCGCAATGAGATACTCCAGTGCGAGGCGCTCCGGCAACGCGCCCGTCTTGATGGAGGCGTCAGTGTCCAGCAGTCCCCGATGCAGGCGCTGAAGAGCACTCGGCGAGAACCGCCGCGCCATCTCGAGCGTCTTCCGCAGCGGGTACGCCGACGTGATGCTCAGTCGGCTGCCAAGCTCGCCCTGCGGCACCTGCTTCGCCAGCAAGTCCTTGGCCAGCACTGTGAGGCGTACTTGGCGTGCCAGCATCGCGAGCAGGTAAGTCACAGTGGCGTCGCCCTCCAGCAGCCGCGTTAGGCTGCGCATGGCGACAGCCCCGTTGCCCTCCAGCACGGCGTCAACCATCGCGAAAACACTCACCTCGCGTGCGGAGACCACCAACTCCTCCACGTCCTCGGGCGTCACCGCCCTGCCCGCGGCGTAGAGTGTGAGCTTCTCCACCTCTCCTGAGAGCGCCCAAAGGTCGGGTCCCACCAGATCAACAAGAAGCTGCACCGCCTGCGTGGTCATGCTGCCGCCGCAGGCCATGACCCGGGTTTGTACCCAGCCGCGGAGCTCGTTGGGGTTGAGTGGCGGGAACTCTCGCACCTCTGCGACGACGGTCAGGTCGCGCAGCAGCGGGTGGTTGGGCCGAAGCTGGCCCTCGGCGAAGACCAGGTCCGTCGTGGGGGGCAGCGCTCTGCTGAAGGAAGCAATTCGCTCACCCCATTCCGCCACTCGCTGTCCCCCGCCGCGCCCGCGTCCGCTGCGGCCATCGCCTGCCAGCGAGCTCAGTAGCCCCTCCACAATGACGAGTCGGCGCTCCGCAAGGAAGGGTATTGACTGGCACATAATGACGAGCGTGTCAGGCACGACCTCAGATGCCAGCAAGGTCGTGATGTTGGCGTCCCGCACGTCGGGCATGCCGACAGCGTCGCGTAGCGTGTCGAGGAACGCCCGAAGCGAGTAGGTGTCCAGTCCGTGCAGGAGGTAGATCACGCGGTGGCGGCCTCCGGGAGCCTATTCATGGGAATGCCCCTCCCAAGCTATAATGGGTGCGTGTTAAGTATGAAGAAACGTTCCGGCATTGCCAAGGACGCATTGTACCCACTTCCAGACGAGTTGCCATGGACCTCCTGATCATCGGCTTTGCACAGAGCGGCAAGACCTCGTTGTTCAGCGCCCTCACCCACCGGCAAACTGCGCCGGGCGGGCGGAGCGGCGGCAACATCGGCGTAGCCAAGGTGCCCGACGATCGGCTGGGCCCATTGGCGGAGATGTTCAATCCGCAACGCATAGTGCCCGCGGAGATCCAGTACATCGACACTCCGGGGATGGGCGGCGGACGTAATCGCGGCGCCGGCGTGAGTGGCGAAATCCTGAACCTGATGCAGCGTGCCGACGCCTTTGTGCACGTGGTTCGTGCTTTCGACGACGGCGGAGAGCCACCGGAGGACGCCATAGTCTCAATGGACCTGGAGCTCGCTATGGTCGACCTGGGCATCCTGGAGCGGCGCCTGGAGCGGCTGAACGCATCCCTGAAGGGCGCACGCGCCGCGGACCGTGGCGCCATTGAGCATGAGGCCGCAATGGTCGAGCGAGTCAAGAATGGCCTGGAGCAGGAAATCCCCGTCTACCAACAGGAAGTCGTGGCCGAGGACAGGGCGACGCTGGCCAATTTCAATCTGACCACAGCCAAGCCGATGATGATCGTGCTCAATATCTCTGAAGACGATGTCGCAGATGTGCCGACGTTAGAGGCCGAGTGGCGGGCCCGGCTCTCTCAGACCAGTCGAGAGGTAGTCGCACTGTGCGCCAGCCTGGAGGAGGAGCTTGCGCAGTTGCCGGAGGATGACGAGGCGGAGTTCCGCGCTTCGCTGGACGCAGGTCAGCCGGGACGCGACCGCGTGGCTGAGGCGTCCTACGCGTTGTTAGGGCTGGTGTCCTTCCTGACCGTTGGCCCCGATGAGGTCCGCGCGTGGACCATCGCGAGAGAAACACCTGCGCAACGTGCGGCGGGCAAGGTGCACTCGGACATCGAGCGGGGGTTCATTCGTGCGGAGGTCGTGACCTACGGCGACCTGATGGCGGATGGAGGGCTTGCGGCAGCCCGCAAGGCTGGACACCTGCGTTCCGAAGGCAAGACCTACCCGGTCCAAGATGGCGACATCATCAACTTCCTCTTCAGCGTGTAGTCCGCCGACACCATGAATACGCAACCGCTCGCTCAGCCCCACGTCAGCGAAACAGCCCGCAGCCTCAGTGGCGGCATTGCACTCTACGTTCACATCCCCTTCTGCGAGACAAAGTGCCCCTACTGCGATTTCAACACCTATGCGGGCATCAACCACCTGCTCCCACCATACCTCTCTGCACTGGAGCGTGAGATTGAGGTGTGGGGCACCACCCTTGGACACCCAACGGTGAACACTGTCTTCCTTGGCGGCGGCACGCCCTCGATGCTCTCACCGGTGCAGATGGCCGGGCTGCTGTCGTCCGTGCGCGAGGCCTTCCCCATCGCCGCCGGTGCCGAGATCACGGCTGAGGTAAACCCCGACGACGCCTCCATCGCGCGTTTGTCGGCGTTCCGGGAGATGGGCGTGAACCGCATTAGCCTCGGCGTGCAGTCCCTTGACGAGGCCGAGTTGCGGATGCTCGGACGGCGGCACGGCGCGGCCGAGGCGCTCGCAGCCCTGGCAAACATAACTAATGCCGGATTCACCAACTTCAGTGCCGACCTGATGTATGGGCTGCCGCACCAAGGCATGGACACTTGGAGGAGTACCGTCAAGGAGGTAGTCGGGGCGGGCCCGCAACACGTCTCGGCGTACGCGCTCACGATGGAAGAAGGCACGCCCTTCGGCAAGCAGGCCGCCGACGGTGTCCTGCCGGAGCAGGACACCGACCTCGCCGCCGACATGTATTGGTGGGCGGACAATGCCTTCGCCAAAGCGGGCCTCACCAACTACGAGATTTCCAACTGGGCGTGCCCCGGCATGGAAAGCCGCCACAACATCGCGTACTGGCGCAACGTGCCGTACCTCGGAGTCGGGCCTGGGGCACACTCCTTCCTTGGCGGCTACCGATTTGCCAATATGAGGTCGCCGGTGGGGTACATAACCAGAGTTCGGGCATGGGAGGCGCTAACTGGCGGCGTAGACGCGCTCTTGCGCGAGCGACCGGGGCCGGTAGCTGACATCGACCCCATTGACGCACGTACGGAGATGGCGGACAGCGTCATCTTGGGACTGCGTTTGGGAGAGGGCGTTTCGGAGCGGTCCTTCCACGGGCGCTTTGGCGTTGGCCTGCACGACGTCTACGGTGAGGCCATCGCAAAGAGTGTGGCGCTAGAGCTTCTGCGAGTCGATGGCGAGGGGCTGAATGCCGTGCTGAGGCTCACAAGACAAGGCAGGTTCCTGGCTAATGAGGCCTTTGTGCGCTTTCTTTCGGCCTAGACCCTAGTCGGCCGCAAGGCTCTGGCTGGCGGCGGCAACGCCCGCCCCGGACGCTACCTCGTACCCGAACTGCGGCAACAGGGCCTCCAGCGATGACAGCAGAATGAGCACATTGCTGGATGTGGACGACTCGCCCATAAGCCCAATGCGCCACATCTTGCCCGCGAACTGGCCCAACCCGCCGCCGATCTCGATGTTGTGCTCGGTGAGCAGGCGTCGGCGCAGGCCGGCGTCATCGACGCCTTCCGGCACATGGACGCTGGTGAGCTGGTACGTGCAGTAGTCCTCAGGCACCAGCAGCCCAAGGCCGAGGGCCGTCAACCCGGCACGAAGGGCGCGGCCGTTGCGGCGGTGGCGGGCAATTCGGTTGCCCAGGCCTTCCTGCAACACCAATCGCAGCGCCTCTCGAAGCGCGTAGATCATACTCATGGGCGCCGTGTGATGGTAGATGCGGGTCCCCCCGGCCCAGTACTGAAGCAGCAAACCCAAGTCCAGGTACCAGCTGCGGGCCTTTTCCGTGCGGCTGCGGATGGCGTCGAGGCCCCTGGCGCTGACAGCCACAGGAGACATTCCGGGGGGCGCACCCAGGCACTTCTGCGTCGCGCTGTAGGCAAAGTCGATGTCAATGTCGTCAAAGTCCACATGAGAGCCGCCGAGGGAGGTTACGGCGTCGACGAGGAAGAGGGCATCGTGCTCGTGTGCTAGCTGGGCGAGCTTGTCGAGCGGCTGAAGCACGCCCGTCGAGGTTTCGGCATGGACGGCTGCGAGCAGCTTTACCTTGGGCTGCTGCTTGAGGACAGCCTTTACGGTGTCGGGGTCGGCAGTCTTGCCCCACTCGACAGGCACGGGCACGACCGTTGCTCCCTGCCGGGAAGCAATCTCTTCAAGACGAAGACCAAAGAAGCCGTTCTCGACGACAACCGCAACGTCGCCGGGCTCAAGCAGGTTGGCGAGGGCAGCCTCCATGCCGGCGGATCCGGTGCCGGAGACAGGTAAGGTGAACGCCTCCTCCGTGCCGAAGACCTCGCGCAGCATCTGCGCTACGCCGTCCATGATCTTGATGAACTCCGGGTCCAGGTAGCCCAGGATAGGCGCGGACATTGCGCGAAGCACACGCGGGTCGACGTCACTGGGGCCGGGCCCCAAGAGGGTACGGCGCGGCGGATTGAGTTCCTCAACGGGGCCGGAAGGCATGGCACACCTCTATGCAGGTAGTCTTGGGAAATGCGTCACAAGTGCACAAAGATTAGCAACCGCACTCTCGGGCGTCAATGCAATTTACTCTTGGCGGCACAAACTGGGGTCCTGTTGCATTTTACGGGGGAGCGCTACACGGCCCGTGCGCCGCTCTCTCTTTGCATCCGGCCATTGGCCTGTTTTTCCGCGCCTCGACGTAGCCGCGCGTTCCGTGCGCGGAATTGTTTTCGGCTATCAATTCGTAGCTGTTAAGGGTGTCTACAGCTACGAATATGCACGCTCTATCCGGGAAACAATTCGTATCTGTAGCGGGCGGAAACGTGCGCCGGTTGGGGACTGTGCCGGCGACCCGGTGCGAGCGCACCCAGTGCGCCCTGCTTTCGCCGTTCATGGCAAGAGGGTAGCGGGGGGAGATGACCAGGCGCAAGGGTGCGGTGTCATAGTGTGGTTGGGGCGCGGCGGCCCCCATCCCAACCTTCCCCCGCTCGCGGGAGGAAGGGATATTACGCGGTGCGGGCGACCACTCCCCCTGAGGTCCTGTTGCGTCCGGGACCCGGTGCGCTCTGTGCTGAGGAGCATGGGCCGGATTCCAGCACTCGCGGATGCGACAGGCACCCTGTTTCGTTTGTAGCTGATATGGCACATTCCAGCTACAAACGAAAGGCTTTTCGCGGAACAATTCGCAGGATCGACCAGTTGCGTGGCATGAGCGGCGTCGTGGGGCGCGTGCGGGTGACGCCGGTCGCCCCTTGGCAGGAGGCCATCGACGGGTGTTGCGCAGGGGCCGGTTGTTTCCCTGAGTCGCCGTAGCTGCGGGAGATTGGTTCCGGTTGTTTTTGTAGTTATCTTTGCACATTCCAGCTACAAACCTGACGGTTGTTTCCCCCGTGACCGCACCCTCGGCCTTCGCTTTGCAGCTGCGGCGGCACAGTTCAGCTACAAGGTGAATGCTTGCCGCAGCATAAGCAACCTCCGCACTTCAGGCCGTGGACGGGATGCGGTCCTGGGCGGGGCGGGTTGGCCGGCTGGGGGGCGTGGCGGTGTTGCGCATGGGGTGACGGTAGCGGACGGGGCGGGGTTGGGGCAAGAGTGCGGTGTCATAGTGTGGTGGGGCGGGTTTGCTGGGGTTCCCCTGCCTTCGCAGGGGCAGGCTTTGCCTGCGCAGGAACGACGGGGGGCGGGGACA
>JAPONS010000090.1 GCA_026713825.1 Chloroflexota bacterium
GCGGATAAGATGTTCGGCCCGCAGCTCTAGGAGTCGTTCCGCGAGTTCAAGCGCGTCTCCGCCCCGCAGGGCATCATGACCCCCGCCAAGATCGTCGATTGCCCGCCACTGGCCGAGAACCTGCGGTTCAGCCCGTCGTGGAAGCCCATGCAGCTAGAGACTTACTTCGACTTCTCGCGCGACGGGGGCATCGCCGAGCACGCGGAGATGTGCAACGGGCAGGGCGCGTGCCGGCAGACCTTCGGCGGCCAGATGTGCCCGTCGTACATGGCTACGCGCGACGAGGAGCATTCGACGCGCGGGCGCGCCAACGCGCTGCGCACCGTCTTCTCCGGCCTGGTGCCGCACACCGAGTTCACGGGCACCCGCCTCCACGACGTCCTCAGCCTCTGCCTGGAGTGCAAGGGCTGCAAGTTCGAGTGCCCCTCCAGCGTCGACATGGCCAAGCTGAAGTACGAGTTCCTGGGCCACTACCACGCGGAGCACGGGTTCACGCTGCGGGAAAAGCTCTTCGGCAACGTGCACCGGCTCAACCCCATCGGAAATCGGCTGGCCCCGGTGCTGAACGTCGCGTCGCGGCTGCCCGGCGCGGGACTCGGACAGCGGCTGCTGGGCATCCACCCCAAGCGGCGGCTGCCGAAGTTCGCGGGCCAGACGTTCACGAGCTGGTTTCGGAAGCACAAGCGCGAGCAAGGGAAGTCCCGTTCATCCTTCGATTTCCCTCAGGACGAACGGGAAGCGCCGCGAGGGCGGGTGGTCATCTTCAACGACACCTATATGGAGGGCAACTACCCTGGCGTCGGCATCGCGACGACGAAGCTGCTGGAGCGGCTGGGGTACAGCGTCGAGACGGCGCCGCGCTGGTGCTGCGGCCGCGCGATGATGTCCAAGGGGATGCTCCCCACCGCCATCGAGCACGCGCGGCACAACATCGAGGTGCTCTTCCCCTACGCCGAGCAGGGCGTCCCCATCGTCGGCACGGAGCCGTCGTGCCTGCTGACCCTCCGCGACGAGTACCTCGACCTGCTGCCGGACGACCCGCGGGCAGCCGTGGTGGCGCGGGAGTCCGTGCTCATCGACGAGCTGCTGGCCAAGATTGCGGCGGCCGAGGGCGGGCTGCCGCTGGAGTTCAAGCCGCACGAGGGCACGGTGCTCTTCCACGGCCATTGCCACCAGCGGGCGCTCGCCGGCGTCGACGCGTCGCTGGCAGCGCTGCGGAGCGTGCCCGGCGCGACGGTCGAGGTGCCGGACGCGGGCTGCTGCGGCATGGCGGGCGCATTCGGCTACGAGAAGGAGCACTACGACGTGTCCATGACCATTGGCGAGCGGGCGCTCTTCCCTGCTGTGCGGAAAAACCCGGGCGCAACCGTCGTGACGACGGGCGTGTCCTGCCGTCAACAGGTCGAGCACGGCACGGGCGTCGCGCCGCTGCACCTGGCCGAGTTCCTCGCGCAGCAGCTGGCCGGGGAGTAGCCCAAACATGACCAACGGCCACGCGCACGACGACGACCACGCCCAGGCGGATGCCCAAGCCGCGGCTGTTGCCCGCCTGGAAGAGGCCATCTTCGACCTCACCCGCGCCATCGAGCGGGACCCGGACGACGCCAGCGCCTACTATCAGCGGGGCGTCGCGTACGGGCAGATGGCAGCGCCCCTCGAGGCGCTGCGCGACTTCAACAACGTCGTGCGGCTGCGGCCGGAGTCGGCGGAGGCCTACTACAACCGGGGCATGGCGCACACGTCGCTGCACCAGCCGCTGCAGGCCATCGACGACTACACCAGGGCCGTTGAGCTGGACCCCACCCTCCGGGACGCCTACAACAACCGGGCGGCGTCGTACATCGAATTGCGCCGCGCCGACGAGGCGCTGCCGGACCTCGCGAGGGCGATGGAGATCGACCCCGCGTCGGCGTCGGCCTACGCATTGCGGGCCATGGCCCACGCGCTGCTCGGCAACGACGCGCAATGCGAGGAGGACACGCACCGGGCGGTGTCGCTGGGCTTCGACGGCAACGCCCTCGAGTACCTGGTACTGCGGGCGCGGCAGCAGCGCGCCCCGGACCGCGGCGTCTAGGCGCCCTACCCAGAACACAGAGGAGGCACGTCATGGCAAAGAGTTCCAACCCCATCAGGTTTGGCATCAACCCCCGCAACATCCCTTACGAGCGCGTGGTGTCCGTGGCGCAGACCGCCGAGGCCGCCGGCTTCGACGTCATCTCCTTCAGCGACAGGCCGCCGGAGCCGAGCATGGAGGGCTGGACGCTGGCGACGGCCGTCGCCGTTCAGACGGAGCGCATCGCCGTCACCCACTCGACGCTGAATGTGCCCTTCCGCAACCCTGCGCTGCTGGCCAAGATGGCCTCGACGCTGGACGTGATGACTGGCGGCGGGCGGGTCATCCTGACGCTCGGCGCGGGCGGGCAGGAGACGCACTACGTGACCTACGGCATCCCCTTCGGCTCGCCCGGCGAGCGGGTCACGGACCTGGAGGACGCCATCGCCATCATGCGCGGGTTGTGGGCCAACGAGAGCTTCTCGTACGAGGGGCGGCAGTTCTCGGTCGAGGAGTGCTCGGCGCCGCCGGCCCCGCTGGGCGCCATCCCCATCATCATCGGCGCGGGCGGGCCGCGGATGCTCCGCTACACCGGCGCGCACGCGGAGGGCTGGATCAAGAACGGCGGCTGGCCGGAGAGCCACGAGCAGTACCTTGGCCTCCTTAACCCGGTGGAAGCCGCCGCCGAGGGCGCGGGCCGCGACCCGGGCACGATCTACCGCGTCCTGAACGGCACCGGCTACATCGGCGACGAGGACCCGGACTCGGTGATCCCGCAGACGTTTGGCCGTCGCGGGGGCCTCATGGGCAACGCCGACAAGGTCCTGTCCACCATTGACGAGTACGTGGAGCTTGGCGTGGACACCTTCCACCTGCAGTTCCCCAACGACATCCTGGAGGAGCAGCTCGCACAGTTCGGCGAGGAGGTTATCGCGAGGGTGCGCGGGTAGCCGCTCCGGTCCGTTCGTCCTGAGGGAAATTGAAGGATGAACGGGGCCTACCGCGGCGGCTGTTGGAACCGCCCCTGGTAGCCCTCGGTCACCGGCTGCGTCAGCCGGAAGAAGGCGACCTGCAGCAGCCGGGCATTGCGCGCCACGGTGAACCCGCCGGGGTGGTAGACCACCAGGAGCGCCTGATACACCCCGCGAAATCCCGCGTCGCCGATGCCGCCGTGGACCGCGACGCCGGAGCGCAGCAAGCTGGACCGCGTCTGGCCTATGGACATAACGTCGAGCGGGAGGCTCACGACCTCATTGAATGTGATGCGGTATGCGCCCTGATCCAGATGCACCATGCCGTCATCGCCGTAGGGGATGATCTCCACCTCCGCGAGCCGTCGCTGCGCGTTGGTCTCGCCGATGACGCCGGGCTCCGTGAACGCGGCGACCTCGGCCAGCGTCAGGTCGAAGCCGTTGGGCTGGAGTTGCGCTGCCAGGTCGGCGTACCCCTGCACCAGCGGCGGGTCCGCCCCCAGCAGCGCCACGATGGTGTCACGGTCGAGCCCATGGGCGATCATTGCCGCACTCCCCTGAGTCCGCCGCTATGCCGGGCGCACGATGACCAGGGCTCGTGCTTTGGCAGGCGGACAGTGGCTGCATTGGAGCATAGGCGGGCGGGCGGTTCAAGGCTGGAGAAGTTCACGTTCGCCCCAAAAACGAGGGGGCCGGGGCGGCGCCATTCCCCACCCCGGCCCGCGCATACAGTCTGCGGCTATTCCGGAGGGTGGTGCGCGTCCTCCAACGCCTGCATCATCAGAAGGGCCTCCAGCATCAACTGCTCGGAGCGCTGGAATGCGGCCTCAATGCGAGCGTGCCGGGGCGAACGGAATTCCGTCGAGAGCTCCCCGCGCCCCTGCTGGAATTGCAGGAAGTGCTGGTAGAACTGCTCCTTCATCGCGGCCCGCCGACTCGACCATTCGCCTCGTGGGGGCCGCAGACGCCGGGTTTCTCTTTCTGCCCAGTATGACCTGCCGCCAACGCTGAATTCACTCGCATCGCGGGTCACAACGTACTTCCTGCCCCCAATGCTGACTTCCCCGGACACAGAAGTATTTCGGGACAGGCTGTATTCCCTGCCTCCGGGTCCCACCACCCTGACCATACCGGTGTCGCTGAAGGCATAAGCGGGCAATTCACCGCCCATGAGTGAGACGCACTCGCTCATGTGCTCCTGCATTTTCCGGGTGACTTGGTCGACGGCAACAGGGTCGCTTCCCTGGGCCGCCAGCTTCGTCGCCTCAACGGCCCTGGCCTCCGCCAGCCTGGCATGCAGGTCGGCTTTGCCGCCGTGGGTGAAGACCACCAGCAGCAGGACGCGCTCATGGGTCTGCTTCACGGGGTAGAGCGTGTCGCCCGGGACGCTGTCCTGTGCAGCGGCGGTCGTCGTCCATCCGCCGAAAGCCAGTACGAGCGCGGCAACGGCGGCCAGCGCCCACGAGCGCCGCAGCAGTCGCCACGGGCCCCGGCGGCTCCTGCGGGCCTGCATTGCGGCCCACTCGTCGGTGATGCGTCCGAGGCCGGTCCGCCGCGCCTCCGGAGAGGGCGCCATCGTTTCTGCCGCGCCTTGGGTCTCCATGGCAAGGCGCAGCAGGGGGGCGAGTTCGTCGGATAGGGCCGGGTAGCGCTCCAAACACTCCTCAATGGTCATGCCCTGGGCCATCATATCGAGGGAGTCGTTGAGGGCGTCGTCAATGTGCATGCCGCTCGTGCTCACTTCGTCACCTCCGCGGAGGCCTGGGGGGCCAGGATGCGCCGGAGCGCTCCCAGGGCGGAGTGCTGCAGCGCCTTGATGGCGTTTTCCTTGCGGCCCATGACGCCGCCGGTCTCAGCCAGAGACAACCCGGCGATGAAGCGCAGCTCGATAACCTGCCGCTGGAGCTTGGTCACCTTCCCCAACGCTTTGCGCAGCGCATCCATGTCCAGCGACAGCAGCGCCTGCTCCTCGACGTTCTGGTCGCCCGCAACGCCCAGCGCCAGGTCGAGCGACGACGGCGGGCCGGAGGTGGCGGCGGATGCCGCCTTCGCGTGGCGCGCGCGGTCGATGATCAGGTTGTGGGCAATGCGGAAGAGCCAGGCGGCAAAGGGCGGCCCGGTGAACTTGAACCGGTGAAGCGAGTTCAGAGCCTTCAAGAAGACCTCTTGCGCAATGTCCTCCGCCTCCGCGCCCTGCCCGACTCTCGCAGCCGCGTAGCGGTACACCCTGAGGTAGTATTCCTCATAGACCTGGCCAAAGGCCGCCAGGTTGCCTTCCTGCGCTGCCCGGACCAGGGCTTCCGTGTCCTGCACATGGCCTCCGTGTCGACTCCTCAGGGTGCTCGACGACTCGCCGACCCTGTGCAAATTACTATAACGGCTGAGACCCGGGTTTGGTGAGCACCCAATTCGAGGAATCTTGAGGGAGGGCATGGTACCATGGTGGCCCAACAAGCAAGGAACGTTCGATGAGCATTCTGGAGCACGAGCAGTCGAAGACGTCCTCCATGCCCTACGCCCTTCGGCCCATGCTGCCGGAGGACACGCAGGCCGTCGCCGAGATCGAGCGGGAGGCCTTCCCGACAACGTGGCCGCCGACCCCCTTGCGGAAAGAGTTACATAACCGATTGGCCCGGTACCTCGTGTCCTACCGCCCGTCGGATGAAGTGGGCGCTGAGGCCGTCGCGCCACCGCAGGCCGCGCCGCCGCCGAGCTCGCTGTTGGCGCGGTTGCTGCAGGGGTTGTGGCCGCGGGCCGGACGGCAGCACATGGACGGCGACGGCGTCAGGCAAATCATTCCAGGCTACGTGGGCATGTGGTTCATGGCGGACGAGGCGCACATCACGGCCATCGCCGTCAGGGAACAGTACCGCGGCCGGGGCATCGGCGAGCTGCTGCTCATGGGGTGCGTGGAGCTGTCGATCCTGCGCCGCGCCAGGGAGGTCACCCTGGAGGTCCGCGTCACCAACGACCTGGCGCAGACGCTCTACAAGAAGTACGGCTTTGAGATTGTTGGCGCAAGAAAACGCTATTACACGGACAACAACGAAGATGCTTACATAATGACGACCGGTGCGATCCAGTCGGCGGAGTACCAGCGGGAGCTCTCGGCCAAGGTGGAGGAACACGCCCGCAGGTGGGGCGAATCGGAGCGCATGCTGACGTCATAGCCGCCATGTGGCGATTGTGACATTCATGGAAGCGCTTACAAGCCATTTGGTTGATTGTCACACCACGTTGAAATATCGTCACACCATGGCTTGGAGCCCCCGGCGGCTTCATTGGTGCGCAAGTGTTACCGTTTCCGCAATATCCGTAGGTGCGCTCTACTTGACAAATGGCCAAGTGTGCCCATAGACTCCTTCAATGTGTTACCGGTGAAGGCCGATGCGGTTTAATGTTGCACAAATGCTACAGGAGCCGATAGGCTCTACACGGTGGCACAGAGTCCAGGAGGCAAGAGCCTTCTGGGAAGGTCTGCAAGCACGGCATCTGGAGGGCTGGGTCAAGTTCACGCGGACCGACATGGGCATATGGGTGCTGGGACGTCTCACGGCAGAAGTTTCAGCCGAGTGCAGCCGGTGCCTCACCCATGTTGAAGAGCCCCTGGATACGGAGATAAGCGAGCAGTTTTACCCATCCGTGGATATTTTGAACGGAACAGCCATACCAGTTCCCTTGTTGGAAGATGGGGCGTTCCGGATAAACGCAACGAATGAACTAGACGTCAGAGAGGCGCTTCGGCAGAACCTCATAACCAGCTTGCCAATGAAGCCACTCTGCACACCCGAATGCGCGGGCATCTGCCCCGATTGTGGTGTAAATCGCAACGAGAGCAAATGTCACTGCGGGGAAGACGAGAGGGATCCCCGCTGGGCGCGATTAATCGAGTTGCTCCCCTCCACGGACACTGGAGTAGAGAGAGGGCAATAGTGGGCGCACAGCCTAAGAAACAGCTTTCAAAGTCCAAGCAACGGTCGAGAGCGTCACATTTCAAGGCCGCGACGCATGGGCTTTCGTATTGCTCTCACTGTCACAGCCCCAAACTGCCGCACCGCGTATGCCCGAGTTGCGGGTACTACCGTGACCGAGAGGTCATCTCCGTCTCCGGCCTTGAGCGTGGCTAGCCCCTTCCAAGATTGTCACATTTTGTCTCGGACGGAAGTAGGGCAACAGGCCGCATGGCTTTGTTGAGGGAAAGGAGACTCTAGATGAGTGACGTCTCAAACCCCAAAGTAGCCTATGTTTTCCCCGGCCAGGGGACGCAGCACGTCGGCATGGGCCAGGACCTCTATGAGCAGTCCCCCGTCGCACGAAAGCTGCTGGACGAAGTAGATGAAGCCCTGAATCGACCGCTTACGAAGTTGATGTTTGAGGGGCCCCAGGAGGAACTCAACCTCACCGTCAACGCCCAACCTGCCATCCTTGCCACCAGCCTCGCCTTTCTCAAGGCATCCCAGGAGATAGCAGGGCCGGAGCTCCTCCCCGTGCCTGATTTCACCGCCGGCCACAGCGTCGGCGAGTACTCCGCCCTTGCCGCTGCCAGCGTTCTTGCCATTCATGACGCCGTCCGTTTGGTGCAGGAGCGGGGCCGCCTGATGCATGAGACAGCCCAGAGGCAGCAGGGCGGCATGGCTGCCGTTCTGGGCTTGGACGAGTTGACGGTTGAGGAAATCTGCCGGGAGACCGGCGCGTACATCTCCAATATCAACGCTGCCGATCAGGTGGTCATTGCGGGCGAGAAGATAGCGTTGGCCCGGGCCATGGACCTCGCGAGCGTGCGGGGCGCCAAGCGTCTCATCAGCCTACAGGTCAGCGGCGCATTCCACACTGACCTCATGCGGCCGGCCGTCGCGGGCATGCGGCAAGCGGTAGGCGCGGCCGACTTCAACGACGCCAATGTCCCCATCATCGCCAATTGTGACGCCACACCCATCACCAGCCGGGAAGACATCAAGAACGAGTTGCTTGAGCAGTTGTGCGGTTGTGTGCAGTGGCGCCGGTCAGTGTCCTACCTCTGGAATGCCGGCGTTACCCAGTTCTATGAGATAGGCCCCGGCAAGGTGCTTTCCGGCCTCATCCGCCGCACTTGCCCGGACGCGCAGGTGACGGGCGTGAACGACGCCAAGAGCCTGCAGTCGCTTGTGGGGTAAATGGCGTGACGTCACTAACGGCGTACCAGACAATCGAGCTAGTGGACGGAGACGAGCCGGAAGACGAGGAGTGGAGTTGTTCCTCCCTCCCGCCGAGGCGTCGAGGCCGGGCCTTGGCCTTCCAGGCCCTCTTTGAACTGGACGCGACGCGCCACAACATGGAAGATGTACTGGAAGCGGTGTTGACCGACAGTGAGCTTGGGCCCTCCCGTGAGCAATTCACGCGCGGCCTTGTGGCCGGAGTGCAGGCGAACTGCAAGGACCTTGACGTGCACATCCAGCGTTTTGCGCCGGCGTGGCCCGTCGATCAGCTCTCGCTGGTTGACCGGTGCCTGCTCCGGCTGGCGGTCTATGAGTTGACGGTAGGGTGTGACACGTCTCCCAAGATTGTGATAAATGAAGCGGTGGAGCTTGCGAAGCTGTTTGGCGGTGAGAGCTCCCCGAGGTTTATCAATGGAGTGCTGGGTTCACTTCACGACTCGATTCAGAGTGAGCCCAAAGGTTAGATAACGAGGAGGAATGACCCATGGCGACCGTGGAAGAGCGCGTTAAGAGTCTGGTGGCTGACCGCTTGGGTGTGAGCGAGGACCAGGTGACCCCTGAGGCCTCCTTCACCGAGGACCTTAACGCCGACTCGTTGGACCTGGTTGAGCTCATCATGGCCTTTGAGGAAGAGTTCTCTGACGACGACAACGCGCTTGAGATCTCGGATGAGGATGCCGAGCAAATCCGCACCGTACAGAACGCCGTCGAATTCCTGAAGTCCAAGGGCGCCCAGGACTCGTAGGGCACCTGCACAAACGGCGCTACCAATATGCCAGGGCTTTTCGCATTGAGCGGGAAGCTCTGGCTTGTGTTTGTTCACCTCCAGGCTTCATTGTCCCCAATAGCTACAGCGTGGTATCATTGCCCGCGTTCCCGCGGCAGCGCCCGCAATCTCCACGAGGTCCATTCCCATTGAGCAGAGTTGAGGCAGCGCCTTGGGGGGCCTTTGACGTTGTCAAGGGGCTGGTCCTGGTCCTTGTCGGCGGCGCCGCGCTGGTGGGCATCGGGTTGTGGCTGAACTCCGTCGACGCCTTTGGGGAGCTCGCCACCGTCCTGTTGACGTCGGCGGCGCTGCAGGGGCTGATGCTGGCGGCCGCGCTGTGGTTCAGCATCAGTAAGTATGGGGCGACCTTCGAGGTTTTGGGCTTCTGCAAGTCGGAGGGCCTTGCCGGGTGGCTAGTCCCGTTCATCGGGTTGGTGGTCAGCCTTCTGCTGACGGCGGCGTATGTCCTGTTTGTCGAGTACATCGGTGTGGAGTCCCTGAAGCCGCCGGACCTGCCGGCTGCCGTCAGGGACGCCGAGGGCCTGGCGAGGGCTGCGGCGGCCTTCGTGATCATCGTTATCGGGCCCGTGGCGGAGGAAACCTTCTTCCGCGGTTTCGTCTTCCAGGGGATCCGAAGCCGGCTCGGCGTCATAGGCGCGGCGGTCCTGTCGTCGGCGCTCTTCGCGCTGGCCCACGGCGATGTTGGCCTGCTGGCGCCGGCCTTCATGTCGGGGCTGGTGCTCACATGGGTTTTCGTCAAGACGCGGTGCCTGGGCCCGGCGATCCTGGCGCACAGCCTGCAGAACTTCCTGGCCTTCATCGCGATCACGTAGGGGTGCACATGGGCTGGCAAGAGCTGGAAACAAGCCTGAAACGGCCGGGGGCGGACGCCCCAAAGCGCGTGGTGCCGTTCCTGACTATGGGCTTCCCGGACTTGGAAGCGACGATGTCCATTGTGCCCGCGCTCGAGCGGGCCGGGGCCGCGGCGCTCGAGCTCGGCGTGCCCTTCAGCGACCCGCTGGCCGAGGGCCCAACCATCCAGCGCTCCAGCGAGGGCGCGCTGGCGAATGGAGTCACCCTGTCGAGCTGCCTGGACGCCGCGGCCGCGCTGCGGGCAAAGGGCGTCCGCATGCCGATGGTGCTCATGGGCTACTACAACCCGTTCCTCGCCTACGGGCTTGAAGAGGTTGCCGCCGCCGCGGTGTCCGCGGGCGTCGACGGGTTCATCGTGCCGGACCTGCCGGTGGAGGAGCACCAGCCGTTCCTGGAGGCCTGCCTGCGCCATGGGCTGGGCCTTGTGCCGCTGCTGGCGCCCACCAGCACCGACGACCGCATCGGCGCGGCGTGCGCCACCGCCCACGGCTTCATCTACTGCGTCAGCCTGCTCGGCGTGACGGGCGCCCGCGACCAGCCGCTCCCGGAGGCCGAGTCGCTCATCAGCCGCGTCCGCAGCCGGACCGGCAAGCCCCTCGCCGTCGGCTTCGGCATCTCACGGAAGGCGCAAGTGGACGCGCTGCCGAATGACGTGGACGCCGTAGTCGTCGGCAGCGCGCTGGTCGACCTGATCGCCGGGACGGGGCCGGACGAGCGTGAGTCGAGGGTGCATGAGTTTGTGACGGGCTTGGGGGCCTCACCGAGGCAGCAGGGGGAGCAACGCTGATGGCCATGATGTGCAGGGGCTTCCGGGGCGCGACCACGGCGGCCGAAAACACCGAAGCGGCCATGGCGGAGGCCACGGAGGATCTGCTGCGTGCGATGGTGGAGGCAAACGGCCTGGAAGCGGAGTACATCGCCGCCGCATGGTTCACCACCACGCACGATCTGAACGCCATGTTTCCCGCGACGGTGGCCCGCCGTTCACTCGGCTGGACTGGTGTGGCCCTGATGAACGGCCACGAAATTGGTGTGCCCGGCGGCTTGTCCATGTGCATCCGCGTGATGCTGTTGGTCAACACGGAGAAGACCCAGGAAGAGATTCAGCACGTCTACCTTCGCGGCGCCGTCAACCTCCGGCAACGAGACGGCCGCAACTCCTAGACCACCCGCCCTCAAATGCCAAAGCCGACCAGCGGCGGGCGGCGCCTGCTCGACAGCCTTCCCCTGCCCCTACCAACTTGTCATCGTTGACAGTGACCCCCCGGTTGGGTATACTTCCGCTGTCTTTCACTTTCAGTGCGGTACCCGTGTGCTGTCTCCGTGGCTGGCGCCTACTTTCGGTGATGAGGGAGGGCTTGTTCATGGCAATGGAGAGTCGGGTGGACGTCTGTCCCCATCACTGGGTCATCGACACGCCGAACGGTCCAACCAGCACCGGCACCTGCAAGCTCTGCGGCGCCACACAGGACTTTGTAAACTCCCTGGGTTCCGTGGGGTGGGAGAAGGTCACCTCCTACGGCCGATCCCTCAACCACATGTCCACGCCCTCCGCGACCAAGTCCCTTCACGACGACTAGGCGGCCGCCGCACCCCATGACCCTCGATACCAAGTGCGGGGCCGTTTTTCTATGCTTCCCGTAGAGCGCCACATCCGGGACACGATTGAGGCTGAGGGGCCCATCACCTTCGAGCGATTCATGGAGCTTGCCCTCTACTCTCCCATTGGCGGCTACTACCGTTTCGCCAGCCCCATCGGCGCCGCCGGCGACTACTTCACGAGCCCCACGGCGCACCCGCTCTTCGGCACGCTGCTGGCCGCGCAGCTGTCCCAGATGTGGGACTCGATGGGGCGGCCCGGCCGCTTCACGGTGCTGGAGCCCGGCGCGGGCAGCGGCGTCATGGCCCGCGACATCGTCAAGGCCGCGTGGGCCGACTTCCCGGACTTTGCCCGGTCACTGCGGTACGTGGCGCTCGACTACGCCCCATCCCCCGGCAGTCCGCCGCCCGGTCTGCAGTGGGCCGTCTCCGACGGCCTGCCGGTGCGCGGCATAGTAGGGTGCATCATCGCCAACGAGCTCCTCGACGCGATGCCCGTCAACCGCTTCGTCGTGCGGGACGGCGTTGCGCGCGAGGTCTACGTGACCGTGGATGGGGAGGACTTCGTGGAGGCGCTCGGAGACCCCTCTCCGTCCGCCAAGATCGCACTCGACCATATTGGCTCACTCCTGCCGGAGGGGTATCGGGGCGAGGTGTGCACGAGGGCCCATGAATGGATGATGGAGGCCGTCCGAAGCCTGGAGCGGGGCTACGTCTTGGTGATCGACTACGGCGGCACGGCAAGGTCGCTGTATGCGCCGCGCCGCAACGGCGGCACGCTGCGATGCCACTACCGGCACACGGTCACCGGCAACCCATACGTGCGGGTGGGGCAGCAGGACATTACGGCGCACGTGGACTTCACCAACGTCAAGGAGTTCGGCGAGGGCGCCTACAACCTGCCGGTCGTCAGGACCCTTGGATACACCTCGCAGCGCCGGTTTCTCCGCAACCTGGGCGCCGACATCTACCTCGATGTCCTTGCGAGGCAGTCACGCCCGCAGCCGTCGTTCCGCTCCGGCGCGCTGCCCCGGCAGGAGTACCTGGCCAACCGCATGGCGACGCAGTCGCTCCTGCAGCCTGAGGGTCTCGGCGGCTTCCGCGTGCTCGTGCTGGGGAAGGGGGGCGTTGGCGGGGGACTGTGGGGGTTCTCGCGGGACAACGGCCGGCGCCGGGAGCTGCGACGCGGCATCAACTCACTGCGCGTACCGCTCCGCACCCCGTCGCACGTGCCGCTCATGGAGGGGAAGTACCCGCATCTCGCCGAGCCGCAGGGCTGGAATTGGACCGAAATGACTTAGGACTCTGGTAGAGTTGAACAGTGGCATAGGCTACTATGTGAGTCATGGGGCAGTTACAGTCAATGCCAGCAGTAAGTTTGGATCAGGCAAAGCTAGCCGCGTTCGGAAAGCAATGGGAGAAGAACGGGCAGAGACTTAGCCGATCTAAACCCTACTCAAGCATGGAGCTGGGTGAGTTGATCGACCAGGCCGTGGGAGAGAGCTTGGCCATCATGCTCAACACTAGTATTGTTAAGCCAACCGCTACGGCTCTTCTCCCCGCACAGTACGATGTGGTGGAAGTTGGCCCGCTTCGGGTGATTGGAGGAGTGAGGCCGCAGAACTTTGACGTAGGTTACCGCCCGGATGGGGTCAGAATTACTTTCGACTCGAAGACACTAAACGATGCGGACAGCGTACGTAAGAACTATCAGAACATGATAAATGACCTTGCTACAGAGGCTACGACAGTACATTCTCGTTTTCCCCATGCCATTGTTGGCTTTGTGGTCGCTATCCCTCAGCCTTGTTTGAAAGAACCCCAACAATCTGCCCTTGTTGGTACGCTGGAGAGGCTAGCGGGGCGAACTGGGCCGGAGGATGCAGACCATTTGGCTGAGGCAATGAGTCTGGTCATCTGGCACCCGGAAGACGGCTCTATTGCCAGCGATTTGCCCAACCTTGGGTCACTGCTCCGAATTGAGAACTTCTCGCAACAGGTAGAAAGGGCTTATTTGGCCCGATACAAGGGGCTTCCTCCGCACGCCGAGTAACTTACCGCCGTTCCATCCGCCGTGTGCTAAGCCGCACCCAAATTGCTTTCAGCATCTTAATTTCATTTGAGGACAGCCCAAACTCACGCAGCACAACATTGTCAACTACGTCCCTGGCTATTGCGCCTTCCCCGTTTCTCGCTGCTGCATCAAGTTCTTCCAAATCAAGGAATCGGCTTCCGGGCGTAAGGGGCAGCGGGAGGTCTTCCGCTTCACGTGGTTCGAGTTCCAAGACACCTCCCCCATAGCTCCTTCCTTTTATTTCTGAAAAGGCCCACGTCAAGCTGTTTATGGATACGGCTGCTAGCTGCCTCGGGTCCACTCCCGGACGTGTCCGCAGGCGATGGATAGTGTCAGTGCAGACTGCGGCCGTGTGGTTCACTACAATGCGAGGGCCATCGTATATCTGCCTTGTCATGAAGGCGTCAGGCGTCCAAACTGAGGGCACATTCCACCAATTCGGCGCCCTGACACGACACTTGTAGCCAGTGTGATACCCTGCGGCCTCACCCATTTGCACGTAGGCCAAGCCAGCGTCTGACAGTTCAGCACGGTCATCCGGGCCAAGCTGAACGAGCAGGCAAGGCGTCTCGGCCTGCATAAGCAATTTCCAGTCATCTTCCCGCAATAAAAGGCCCTTTACATGCGCTGACTTGCCAACAAGAGGGAGACATTGTTCTGTCAGGCCGAAATCGGCTGCAGTTCTTCTTGTCACCACGAAGAACTGGTTGCGGCCGGTTACAATGCCGACGTCTACCTCCGCATAGTCACCCAAGCGGTTAGGACTGGTTGCCTCAATTTCTTGAATGAGTGAGAATTCTTTAGGCGAGAGAAAGAATTGAGTCCATTTGTCCCTTGCGTGGACGATGTCTGCGTGGACACTGGAGGACTTACGGAGTACCTGATCCGTTAGAGCCCCACAGTCCTCGATCTCGGTAAACGATATTTCCGCTCCATCGGACGAGTCCCGCCTCTCCCCCAAAAGCAGCAGAGTCTCTTGTTCAACGCCTTCAAACAAGAGTTTGCGGAAGGTGATGATGTGCAACTGCTCGTACTTCTTGGCAAGGAACTCCCGTAGCTCTCTGGCATAGTTGACTTGGAGCAACTCAGCCGGGAGGACCATGGCAAAGCGACCGCCCTCCCGAAGCGCTTTGGTGGCGACTACTACGAAAGGGAGCCAGGCATTGGTTAGGCGGGTAGGATTGAGGCCTTCTTCACGCATCAGGGCAAAAGCCGGTTCACGGTGCTCTTCAAGGAAGTTCTGGTACCGGATGAATGGGGGGTTGCCTACGACGGCGTCAAAGGTGCCGTCGTAGTGGTTGCTGCGGTACCATGCAAAGAAATCCCCGGTATAGGTGATTGTTGAACCGTCTCCACGGGTGCGCGCAACCTCCGATGCAGATGGGTCCAACTCGATGGCATACAGTTCCCTTGCTTGGCCGGTGGCTGTCACGGCTTGGACAAATTGGCCGTCTCCCGCGCTGGGTTCGAGCACCCTTGCCTCAGGCCGAACCGCCCAGTTTGAGAGGAAGTACGCAAGCGCTGACGGGGTGTATACGGCTCCTGTGCGTTTTCCCATCGGCCCAATGCCGTTTTGAGGATTTACGCCAGTTTGCCGCAGATCTGAAAGTAAGTCTCGCATTGCCCTCTATCCTTTCAGTTGGCAATAGAATGATGCAAGAGGTCTTCTCGCAGTTTTCCATGGGTTCCGACATTGGGTGAGCGCGTGGGGATGTCCACTTTGAGATTAAATGTTCTTATATCATCCTGTGAAGTCCATGTCAACGGGTTTGTTCCAGAGCGGATCCCCACCATGCCGAATGTTGTCGTCATAGGCTGTCCTCCCCCGGCAGCGGCCCCGCTTCCTCCGGGTACCAGGGGCCTCCCTGGTCGTCTAGGCGGAGGAGCTTGCCGGGGGCGCACTTGCGGGCCGTCGTGAGGAAGGCCGTGTGGGCCACCATGCGGTGCACGGGCCGCACGCTGCGACGGGTCACGTGCCACGGACGGTGCAGCACCTCGAACGAGTCCACCAGGTCGAACTCCGGCTCGCGGTTCAGCGCGTCCGCCAGCCGGTGCACCTGCAGCACGGTCGGCAGGTAGGCGAGGAAGATGCCACCGGGGACCAGCGCCCGCGCCGCGTGCTCCACCGCCCGCCACGGCTCGGGCACGTCGAGCACCACACGGTCGAGCCCGCCGTCCGGGATGCCGGTGTAGAGGTCATGGCACCGGACGGTGTGGTTGGGCGTCTCGCCGAGGGCGGCGCGGATGTTCTCCTGCGCGCCGGGGATGGAGCCCTCGCGCACCTCGTAGGAGAAGAGCTCGCCCGTGGGGCCGACGGCGCGCAGGAGCGCCATGCTCAGCGAGCCGGAACCGAGGCCCGCCTCCAACACCCTCGCGCCGGGGAAGATGTCGGCTGAGACGAGGATGGCGCCGACGTCCTTGGGGTAGACGATCTGGGTGAGCCGCCGGGACTCCAGGGTGTACTCGGCCAGGGTGGGCCGCAGCACGAGGTAGCGGTGGCCGCCTACGAAGACGCGCGACCCGGCGGTCTGGCCAATGATGTCCGTGTGGGGCACGTAGCCTAGGTGCGTCTGGAACGAGCCCTTTTCCGTGAGCCGCTGCAGGTAGCGGCGGCGCTTGCGGTCGATGAGCAGCACGAGGTCACCCTCCTGGAAGAGGGGGCCAGTTGACGGCTGCGTGTCCGGCGTGTCCGCCACGTATGCTCCTTCAGGGTCTGCGTCCCGATAACCCAAAGCGAGGCCGCGCCTCCACGATAGCACATGGGGCGCGGCCCGCTGGTATCCGCGATTGCTGGGGCCTTGCTAGCTTAGCTTGGCCAGCTCCGCCAGCAGCTCCTCGTTCTCCGGCAGGGTGCCGGGCTCGTACTGCTTGGCGTACTGGACGACGCCGTCACGGTCGACGATGAAGATGCTGCGGGCATTGAGGCCTCGCTCGGCGTTGAACACGCCGTACGCTTCGCCCACGGCGCCGTGCGGCCAGAAGTCGGCGAGGAGGGGGAAGTCGGGGTCGTTCAGGCTCTCCGCGAACTTGCTGAGTGAAAACCGGCTGTTGCAGGAAATGGCGAGGATCTGCGCGTCCTGCTCGTCGTACTTCGCGCTCTCCAAACTGAGAGCGGTAAGCTCGTTGGTTCAGCCGCCGGTGAAGGCGGCGGGATAGAAGGCCAGCACCACCTTCTTGCCCTTGAGCCCGCTGAGCGTGACCGGGTCGCCCTTGGTGGAGTCCAGCGTGAAGTCCGGCGCTGGCTGTCCGACGTCGATTGCCATGAGTTCCTCCCGCAAATGTGATGGGCAGAGGGAATTCTAGCCGCTTGCCCCGCCCGTGTCCACTTCCAGCCCGGCGGCCAACCCCTCCAGCGAGAACTGCCCGGGCGAATCGCCGTTGGCGCCCTTCCACTGGGCGGTGCGCTCCAGCATCTCCTGCGCGTGGCGCCGGGCCGCGAGGCTGGCGCCGCCGAGCATGTGCGCCAGCTCCTCGACGACGGCCTGCTCCGCGAGCGCCTCGGCCGTCGTGACGGTGCGGCCCGCCGCGAGGCCCTTGGCGATGCGCACGTGCAGGTCGGCGAAGGCGGCGATCTGCGGCAGATGCGTGACGCAGAGCACCTGCCGGCCGGCCGAGAGCTGCCACGTCTTGACGCCCACCACCGCGCCAACGCGCCCGCCTATGCCCGCGTCGACCTCGTCGAAGATGAGGGTGGGCGGGCCCGCGTCCGCCGCCAGCACGCCCTTGATGGCCAGCATGAGCCGCGAGGTCTCACCGCCGGAGGCCGTCGCCGCCAGCGAGCGCAAGGGCTCACCGGGGCCGGGCGAGAGGAGAAACTCGACCCGGTCGATGCCGGTGGCGTCAAAGGCGTACGCGCCCTCGGAGCCGTCCGGCCACGACACCGGCGTCCCGTCGTCCGCGGGCTGCTGGGTGACGGCGACGTGGAAGGTCGTGGACTCCATCGCAAGGTCCGCGAGCTCGGCCTGCACCGCCGCGCTCAGGCGCTCCGACGCCTCCCGCCGGCGCAGCGAGAGATCGGCCGAGCGCGCGCCGATGTGTGCAAGCAGTTCGCGCTCCTCGGCCTCCAGCGCCTCGGCGCGCTCGCCGCTGTGGGCGATGCCCTCGAGATCCGCGGCGGTCTCCTCGCCGAAGCGGAGCACCTCGTC
The DNA here is from genome assembly GCA_026713825.1 of Chloroflexota bacterium. NCBI lineage: Bacteria > Bacillati > Chloroflexota > Chloroflexota bacterium. Next base: position 17,677 of record JAPONS010000090.1, read on the forward strand.
GACGGTTGCGCCGTACTTGTGCTTGAGCCGGCGGATGACCTCCAGCCGGTCCTCGATCTCCTGCAGGCGGGCGGGGTCCACCTCTACGCCGTCGCGGTACGACTGCAGGGAGTGGGCGAGCTCCTGCGCCTGGATGACGAGGGACTCTGCGTCGCCGCGCAGCGACTCGACCGACGGGTCCACGTTGGCGAGGCCCGCGACGGCCTGCGCCGCGGCGCTCAGGCTATCGACGGCGGCGGCGCGGTCGTCGCCCTCGTACAGGGCGTTGTAGGCCTCGGCCGCGAGGGCCTGCAGGCGTTCGGCGTTGGCGGCGACGGTGCGCTCGGCCTCGAGCCGATCATCTTCGCCCGGCTGGAGGCGTGCGGCCTCAATCTCTTCGGCCTGGAAACGGAGGAGGTCGGCGCGGCGGGCCAGCTCGCGCTCGTCGGTGCGCAGGGCGGCGAGCTCCTGCCGTGCGGCGCGCAGGCGGCCGACGGCGCCGGCGACCTCGGCGGCCTGCGTATCGAGCCCGGCAAAGCGGTCGAGGATGGCTAGCTGCGTACGGACGTTGAGGAGCGGGAGCTGCTGGCCCTGCCCGTGGATGTCGACCAACCGCTCGCCTAACGCGGTCAGGACGCGGAGGGGCACGATGGAGCCGTTGACGCGGCAGACGTTGCGCCCCTGGTGGTTGAGCTCCCGGACGACGACGATCTCGACGGCCTCGTCTGAGGGCAGGCCGGCCTCCTCTAGCAGGTCGCTTACCGCGTCTGCCTCGGACAGGGAGAGGGCGAAGAGGCCCTCGACGCGGGCCTGGCGGGCCTCGGCGCGGATGAGCCCCTCCTCGGCGCGCTTGCCGAGGAGGAGGCCGATGGCGTCGACGATGATGGACTTGCCCGCGCCCGTCTCGCCGGTCAGGACGTTGAGGCCGGGCGCAAAGGTAAGCTCCAGGCGGTCTATGAGCGCGTAATCCGTGATGGTCAGGACGTGCAGCATGTCCCCTTCAGTCGGGCGTGCCGATTGAGTCCAACATGGCGGGCAGGGGGGTTGGGTGTCAACCCCTTCAGTGGGGATGGCGGCGCCCGCCATTCGTTTGGATTTGTCCATGATTTTCCCGTAGCTGCGCCGGAGGTTGTTTGCCATTTGTTTCGTAGGGGAAGTGTCGCATTTCAGATTCAAGACAAATTTTTTGTGCGTTTTCCCCGCTGATTCCCCCTTCGCAACCCCAGACTCTGACGGGGACGAGGGCGACAAGGAGAACACTGGCGGCCTGACAGTCTGGACGTAGCGGACTATCCGGTTTGGACGAGCATTTGCGTCTTCCATGGGGAGACGGTAGCGGAGACGGCGTCGATGGGGCAATGGGGCCGTGTCAGGGTTGGCGTGGCGGGTGACGGCAGAGTTGAACGGGAAGCGTCGGGGTTCCTGCCTGCGCAGGAACGACGCTGGCGGGGTGGGGGAGGCGGTGAGGGGCGGGATGGGGTTAGGGGGGCACCCTGACACGAGGCCCTCGCGCGGAGGGGGTTGGGCGCGGTAGGGTTGTGGGATGAGTGATGCTGAGATGGGTGAACAGGGCAAGCGGACTCGTGGGGGGCAGCGGGGGAATCAGAACGCTCGGGTGCACGGGCGGTACTCTCGGCTGAGGCCGGCGGAGCGGCACGCGGAGCTTCGGCGGGTGCTGCTGTCGTACGGGCTGAAGCAGACGCCGGGAGACGCGCACGGGAAGCTGGGGCGGATCCTGGAGGACCCGAATACGCCGCCGGAGCTGGTGGCGGCGTTCCTCGAGCTGTACGCGCAATTCACCGCGGTCGTAGCGGCCCTGCAGGAATTGGGGAAGGCTGCAAGGCCCGAATCGCACTCGTAGCTGTGGTAGCATGGCCCTCGGCAGGTTGCATTGCCAATGTGGCACGCCACGAGTCGAATCGAATCAGACTGCAAGGAGCGCCGCTATGGACTGGAGTGACGTCAGGGCTCAATTTCCCGGGCTGGCCGACCGCACGTTTCTGGATGCGGCATGCGTGTCGCTGATCCCCTCGACGGCGGAGGAGGCGGTGCGGCGGTTCGCAGAGGAACTGGTGCGGCCGTCGCACCGGAACGCGTCGGAGCACCATTTGTGGATGGACGGGACGCGGGAGGAGGCGACGGGGCACGTCGCGGAGCTGCTGGGGGTGTCGTCACGGAACGTGGCGCTGGTGGAGAGTACGACACACGGGCTGAACATTGCGGCGCAGGCGATCCCGTGGCGCGAGGGCGACGAGGTGGTGATGTGCGACCTGGAGTTTTTACAGGTGGCCATCCCATTCGTGCAGCTTGCCAAGACGCATGGCGTGCGGCCGGTGTTCCTGGAGCACGAGGCGGGGGTTGTGCCGGCGTCTGCGTACGCGGGGGCGATCAACGAGCGGACGCGGGCGGTGGTGCTGAGCTCGACGCAGTGGTGCAACGGGTACCGGGTGGACCTGGAGGCCGTGGCGGAGGCGTGCCGAGCGCACGGGGTGTGGCTGGTGGTCGACGCGGTGCAGCAGGCGGGGGCGCTGCCGGTGTCGACGTCGGGCGTGGACTTCCTGCTGGCGGGCGGGCACAAGTGGCTGAACGCGCCGATGGGGACGGGGTTTGCGGCGCTGTCGGACCGGGTGCTGGAGGAGCTGCAGCCGGCGAGCTGGGGGTACCTGAACCTGAACGCGCCGGACGGCGGGTGGGTCAACTACTTCACGACGCCGACGATCACGCCGGACCGGGAGTACGCGTTCACGGACAGCGCCAAGCGGTTCGAGATTGGCGGGACGGCGAACTACCCGGGCGCGGTGTGCCTCTCGGAGGCGCTGCGGGTGACGAACGAGGTAGGCGTCGCGCAGTCGGCCGAGCGCATCTGGGCGCTGGGCGAGCGGCTGCAGGAGGGGCTACGGCGGCTGGACGTCCGGCTGGAGACGCCGTTCGAGCGGGAGAACCGGGCGGGGATCATCACGTTCCACACGGGGTCCCGGGAGCGGGACGCGGCGTGTTTGGAGCGGCTGCTGTCGGAGGGGATCAGCGTGTCGCAGCGGTACACGTCGGGCGTCGGGGGCGTGCGGGTGAGTTTGCATTATTACAACAACGAGGATGACGTGGATGGGTTGTTGGGGGTGGTGGGGGCGTGGTTGCGGGGGTAGGGGGGGCCCATCCTAACCTTCCCCCCTGAGGGGGGGAGGGATTGCCTGCATTTAAGGAGAGTCCGCGCGCAATTCTGCTAAGAGGCTCTCAAGCCTCGGCTCAAGGACTTCCTTGAACTTGGGGAGGAAGTTGAGCATCCACGCACTAGTCCCCGCTTGCCTCTCCGGCGGGTTGTCTATGGACGCTGATTTCCGTATACCGATGGTAGCAAACGAGAGACCCGCATGCGGTTCCCAGGCCCAATCTGCATCAGCGTCAATGCTCGACTCGATGAGCTGTGAATCTTCCGCCAACCTGTCAAACAACCTGTTGCTGAGGCCAGCGTCATCCCACGTCCTGATGTAGAGGTAGATCCATACGTATTCGCCTTCAAAAGAGACCACGCACCCCATGTCCTTGTGGAAGCTGGAGGGGAAAAAACGGTCCCGATAGTTGAACGCTTGGCGGGGCGTCTCAAAGCCGGAGTGCGTTTGCCGCAACCGGGCGGCGAGCGCATCGAAGAACTCCCTGTACCGCCGAATCTCAGGGTTCTCCGGCGGGGGCGTAGGCAGCGTGAGGGACTTGTCCCAGCCACCAGGGAAGACGACCCTTCGCAGCACTGCCTTCAGTAGGCCATCGGAAGTGCTCCTGATAACTTCCACCTTGACCCCGTAGAACGTGATGTTGGAGCCGGCCCATTGATTGAGCTTGTGCAGAGCCTTGGCATGCTCGTACTGGAAGTCTGACGCCACCCAAATCGCAATGCCGGCATTGCATCCTGCCGCGTAGGTGAGCAACTGGCCGAGGTGGCCGTGGTTGCTCCACTCCAGTTGGTTCTCGATGGCGACCGTCTTGCCTGTACTGGTCTCCCTGGCAAGGATGTCCAGTGAGAAGCTGCCTACCTGGTGCTCCTGTCCCTCCGGCTCCAAGCTCAGGCCGACGGCCTCGCCGAGTTGATCCAGATGCTCGGCTAGCCAGGGGGTGAAGTCGTAGGCCTCATTGGGCCACATTTCCCGAAGGGCGACTGACTCTCCATGTGATTCGGTCATTGCGGTTACACCTCTCGCGTTCCGGTGTCTCCTGGTTGGATGGTGAAGTCGCGGCGGTCTCTGTAGAGGAGGGCTCTGTTTAGGACGCTGTCGTAGGTTTGGGGGTCTATGTCTTCTACGGGGTCCATGATCCAGTATTTGTAGTTGCCGAGGAAGAGGTAGGGGCGGGTCTGGTGGAAGAATTGGCATTCTACGCCCTCGCCTTGGAGGATGCGGGTTTGGAAGGCGGCGAGGAGTTCTTGCTGGGCGTCTTTTTGGATGACGACGTACTCGTGGGGCCAGGATTCTCTGTAGGTTACGGCTTCTCGCCAGGGGGCTTTGGCGATCAGGTGCATGATGGTGTCTGTTGGTGGCATGGTGTGTCTCCTTTGTGGACATTGTCTCGCATGGGGGAAGGGGGGGCGGGGGGAAGGCGGCCGCTCTGCCCTGCACCTGTGGATTCCTGCCTGCGCAGGAATGACGCGAGATTTGTCGGAATGGCGACGGTGGTTGGTGGAGGGCGTGCCCCCCTGGACCCCGGCTTTCGCCGGGGTGGAGATTGCGGAGGGGGCTACGGAATGTCGGGGTTCCCGCTGACGCGGTAGCCCCGCTGGATGCGGGGTGGGCGGTTGGCGAATCGCCCCTACGACATCCCCGTGGCCCCGCCCCTCGCGGGGCAGGCTTCCCGGCCACGGGCAGCGATCGTTGGGCGCGGGATTCCTGGATACCGGCATCCGCCGGTATGAGGGGTTGGGTTACACCCCCAGCTGTTGGCGGACGGTTTGGGCTACTCGGGCGGCATCCGGGATGTAGGCTAGCTCCAGGTTGCGGGCGTAGGGGACGGGGGTGTGGGGGGCCTGGACCCGCATGATGGGGGCGTCGAGGTAGTCGAAGGCTTCTTCGCCTACGGTGGCGGCGATGTCGGCGGCTACGCTGCAGGTCGGGGTGTCCTCGTCGACCACCACCATGCGGTGGGTCTTTTGGACTGACTCGACGATGTGATCGTAGTCGATGGGGAAGACGCTGAGGAGGTCTACGACCTCGGCGTCGATGCCTTCCTCGGCGAGGGTTTCGGCGGCTTCGAGGCAGACCTGGGTCATGCGGGAGATGCCTACGAGGGTGACGTCGGCGCCCTCGCGGACGGTGCGGGCTTTGCCGATCTCGAGCTCGTAGGGGGCCTCGGGGACTTCGCCCTCGAGGTGGTAGAGGAGCTTGTGCTCGAAGACGATGATGGGGTCGTTGGAGCGCATGGCGGCGGTGAGGAGGCCCTTGGCGGTGTAGGCGTCTGACGGGACGACGCCCTTGAGGCCGGGGATGTGGGCCATGAGGGAGTAGAGGGACTCCGAGTGCTGGGCGGCCGAGCCGACACCCGCGCCGATGCGGGTGAGCATGGTGAAGGGGAGCTGGACGTTGCCGCCGTACATGTAGCGCATCTTGGCGGCGTTGTTGAGGAGCTGGTCAAAGCAGACGCCGATGAAGTCCATGTACATGAGCTCAGCGACGGTCCGCATGCCTGCGGCGGCCGCGCCGATGGCGGCGCCGATGAAGGCGGCCTCTGAGATGGGGGTGTCGCGGACGCGGTCCTCACCGAAGACCTGGACGAGGCCCTGGGTGGGGCGGAAGGGGCCGCCCCAGGCGTCGACGAAGCCCTGCTCGCGGCGGCCGGCGGCGCCGGCGATGTCCTCGCCGAGGAGGACGATGTCGGGGTTGCGCTCCATCTCCTGTCGGAGGGCCTCGTTGATGGCGTCTCGGTAGGAGAGGGTTCTGGGTGTTGTTTGGGTCATGGTTGCCTCCCGGGTTGTGTTTTGGTTTGCGGGCGGTGGGGGACGGCCCCGCGGCCCCTGCCCCTCTGGATTCCTGCCCCCGTATCGGGGTACGGGGCATGCTTCGCAGGAATGACGAGTGGGAGGAGGGCGAGGTTCCTCCGTTCTCGGTTGTGGGCATTCCCCGCCCCTGGATCCCGGCTTTCGCCGGGATGGAGGAGAGGGGGGCGAGGGAGTGTTGGTTTGTTAAGGGAGCATCAGGTGGGCGCCTCTTTGGAGGGAGTTTGGGGGGGCGTCCAGGTAGACGTCTGTCAGGAGTTCGTTGAGGTCTGGGTGAGGGGACTCGTCGGCGAATTTTACGGCGTCGTCTACCAGTTGGGCGGCTTCGGCTTCGAGCTCGTCGAGGTCTGCGGCGGGGAGGAGGTTTTCGGCGGCGGCGCGGTTTCGGAAGCCGGCTATGGCGTCGCGGGCCTTCCAGGCGTCCTCCTCCTCGGCGGTGCGGTAGTTCTTGGGGTTGTCGAAGGCGGCGTGGCCGTAGTAGCGGTAGGTCTTGCACTCGAGCAGCGTGGGGCCGAGGCCGGCGCGGGCTCGGCCGATGGCCGTGCCTGCGGCGTCGTAGACCGCGAAGACGTCCATGCCGTCGACTACGACGCCGGGGATGTTGTAGCCGCGAGCGCGCTCGGCGATGTCGGCGATGGGGGTGGCGTACTCGACGGGGGTCGACTCGGCGTACTGGTTGTTCTCGCAGACGAAGATGACGGGGAGGTTCCAGATGGCGGCGAGGTTCATGCTCTCGTGAACGATGCCCTGGTTGGCGCCGCCGTCACCGAAGAAGGCGACGGCGACCTGGTCGGAGCCACGCTGCTTGGCGGCCATGGCGGCGCCGACGGCGAGGGGGACGCTGGAGCCGACGACGCCGTTGGCGCCGAGCATGCCCTTCGACATGTCCGCGATGTGCATGGAGCCGCCCTTGCCCTTGTTGGTGCCGGTGGCGCGCTGGAGTATCTCTGCCATCATGCCACGGACGTCGACGCCCTTGGCGATGCAGTGGCCGTGGCCGCGGTGGGTTGAGGCGAGGTAGTCATCGTCGGTGAGGTGGGCGCAGATGCCGGTGGGGACGGCCTCCTGGCCGACGGAGAGGTGGAGGGCGCCCCTGAGGGAGCGCTGGCCGACCTCTGTGAAGGCGCGGAGCTCGAAGTTGCGGATGGTCACCATGGTGGCGAACATCTTGCGGAGGGCTTCCTGGGTGATTTCCATGGTGGGCTCCTGTGTTTGTTCTTTGCGACGGGGGCGGCCCCGCGTCCCCGCCCCTCTGGATTCCTGCCTTCGCAGGAATGACGAGTGGGAGGATGGTCCCGTTCCCCGGCCGTCACGTTGGCGGGGTTCCCCGCCCCCCGCGGCGCTGTCGCGCCCCGTTCCCCCTTCGATTTCCCTCAGGGCGAACGGCCCCTCTTCCCCTCCCCACTGGATTCTTGCCTTCGCAGGAATGATAAGTGTGGGGTTGGCCTTCCCCGGTCTTCGGGGTGGTCGGCCCCGCCCTGCCCATGGATCCCGGCCCCGTATCGCGGTACGGGGCATGCTTTCGCCGGGATGGAGGCGGGGACGGGCGTTAGGTTTGGGCTTGCTGTTGTTGTTCGCGGAGGCGGACGGCTTCCCGGTTGGTGGAGTTTTCTCCCATGTAGATGCCTCGTTCCCACTCCCGCTTGAGGGGGTCCGAGACGTGGATGGTCATGGCGCCGATGTTCTGGATCTCGATGACGCCGGTCTCGCCGTCCTGGAGGGGGCCGAGGCCCTCGTGGTTGGTGCCGCAGCTGAGGACGTCGCCGCTGTTCATGGTCATGATGTTGGTGGCGAACTCGACGAGCTCGGGGACGCGGTGCTCCATGTCGTCGGTAACGTAGTCGTGGCGGAGGTCTCCGTTGTTCCAGAACTTGACCCAGAGGTTGTTGGGCTCGGTGATTTCGTCGGCGGTGGTGATGCAGGGGCCGAGGGGGCCGAAGGTGTCGAAGGACTTGCCCATCCAGCTTCCGGAGCGCCAGGTGCTGCGGCCCTGGGCGCGGGCGGAGACGTCGATCATGCAGGTGTAGCCGAAGACGACGCTGCGCCAGTCATCCTGGGAGACGTCCTTGGCCGGGCCCTTGAAGACGATGCCAAGCTCCGCCTCATGCTGGAACATGTAGGGGCTTGTGTTGTTGGGGAGGACGACGGTGTCGCCGTCGCCGATGACGCAGTCGGGGGACTTGAGGAACATGTTGAGCGGCCTGGGCTCCCGCTCCGCGTGCTCCCAGTAGTTGCCGATGCAGTTGAGCAGCTTGCTGGGGCGGGGGAGGGGCGGGCGGAGGCGGACGGCGTCGAGGGCGATGGCGGGGCCGCCGGCGAGGGCCTGCTCTAGCTGCGGGCGGAGGGAGTCGTAGGCGTCGATGAAGGACTCCATCTGCTGCTGGGGGGTGTTGGCGGGGAGGTCGGCGACGAGGGCCGAGACGTCGACGACGCCGTCGTCTCGGAGGAGGCCGACGCTCGGGGTGGCGTTGGCGTCAGATGCGGGTACGAAGCGGACGATTCTCATGGTGCGACTCTCCTTGGGATGAATCGGGGGCATGGTAGCCGGGGGATGGGGGTGGGGGCAAGGGGGGGGGGGGGGCGGGGGGAGGGTGGGCGCGGCGATGAGGCTGGGAGCGTTGGGGGTCGAAGCGGGCTGCGCGAAGGCTTCGACGGAGTTGCACGCCGCGATCCTCGAACGCATCGGGGTGAGCCGGGTGGTGCAGCCCGAGCAGGAGGGTGGCGAGCGCTTCGCCCA
>JAPONS010000091.1 GCA_026713825.1 Chloroflexota bacterium
ACCGGCGGGGATTCTACGGCTCCGGTGAGGGTCAGGCGGTCGCCGTAGCGGACGTGGGGCGCGGATCGCTCCAGGGCCATGGCTGCGCCGGGCTGTGCGGTGACCTGGACTCGACCATCTATGGACTGCGGGCCGGCGGCGGAGTCCCACTCCAGCTCGCCCAGCTGGAAGCGGTAGGATGTGCCGTCGCGCTCCGGGTCTGTGAGGACGAGGCCTTGGATGGTGACCGTCTCCTCCACGAAGAGGGGAGCGAGGCCGCCACCGACATCCTGCTGAGCGGTGCGCTCGCCCCACCATGCGCCTACGGCGAGGAGCACGGCCGCGGCGCAGCCCACGGCGATAAACCCTGGCCGGGCAGTGCGCCATGCCCCGGCGGACCAAAGGGCCGCGCCCGCGATGCACCACAACACAAGGGCTTCAATGGGCATCGCGGCCTGCCAGCCTACCAGGAGGCCGGTGACCCACGCGGCGGCCAGCGCCGTCAGCATCATGCGGCGGGGCTACCGGACAACGTGCGTCGAGCGCACAGGCTCGCCAGAGATGGTCACGACGACCTCACCGTTGCCCTTGCCCAGGTACTGGAAAATGCGGAAGTCCTTGTCGCCGCCGAGGTACTCGACCGTGCCGTCGTCGTGGAGGCGGAAGGGACGATCGTGGCCGGGGTAGAAGATGGCGGCATTGTCGAGGAGACGCCGGACACTCTGGGCCGCCGACTCCTTGTCCCAGAAGACGAGGAAGGGCACCCCAGTCTCGACGCAGTCGGCGGCGGTGAGGGCGTCGCCGGTGAGGGCGACGGAGCCAGCGGGAGTCTCGGCGACGACGGAGACGTGGCCCCTCGAGTGTCCCGGCGTGCCGAGGATGCGCACGCCCGGGGCCAACTCCTGGCCGTCGGTGACGGCGAGGACGTCTCGGCGGCTGAGCATGTCGAGGAAGTAGCCCGAGGTGGCCCAGTCCGTGGGGTGCGGGTCCTTCACGTACTCGAGCTCGTCGGCGCCGACGGCGACCTGCGCGTTCTTGAAGACGTCCACGTTCTGGACATGGTCCCAGTGGGCGTGGGTCAGCACGACCATGTCAATGTCGTTGGGCGAGACGCCGCGGTCGGCGAGGGCGCTGGTCAGCATCATGCGGCGGCCGTGGTGGGCTGTGTCGACGATGATGGTCTTGTCGCCGCGGATTAGGCCGACAGTGCAGAAGCCGAGACGCCCCTGATCCGTGTGTGACGTGAACCCCGTCAGAATCAGCTCAACTTCCGGCATGTCCGCCCCCTCTCCGTACTTTCACCGCACCGTAACGCGGTCTCTGATGCCGTTCAACGTGGCCGGGCCGATGCCTGCCACCTGGAGCAATTCCTCCACGCCGGCGAATCGGCCGACGCTCTCGCGGTGCTCGACAATGGTGTGCGCCTTCACTGCACCGATGCCGGGGAGCGCCTCAAGCTGCTGCGCCGTCGCCTCGTTCAGGTCGATGACGCCACCGGCCTCTGAGACTGCGGCGGAAGACGTCACCGGCGGCGTCTCGCCTATGGCCGGGACGTAGTAGTGGCCCTCGTCCCGGATGCGGAGGGCCATGTTGAGGCCGGAGGTGTCGGCGTCCTCGACAGGGCCGCCGGCCATCCGCAGGAGGTCGACGAGGCGATCGCCGTCGGAGAACGTGTAGACGCCTGGGCGGCCCACCGCTCCAGCCACATACGCCTGCAGAGTGGGCGTCGGCGTGGCTTGGGGCAGCGCCACCTCCACGCCACCGCCATTCCCCCGCTGCACCAGCAACACGATGCCACCCGCAAGGGCCAGTATGAAGAGGAGGACCAGGGCTAGCGGCATCCACCTGTCGATGCCCTGCGCGCCCAGGCCGCCGTCCGGCTTTTCCTGTGTCAATAGCGTGCTCCCAAGTTGCGGGGGCATTGTACCACCGGCAGCAGATACATCCCCAAGGGCCGCGACTGCGGGTTTTCGGCTACACTGTGGGCATCCTGATGCTTGGGGGAACCATGACGACCGATGCAACGCCGCCAATGGAAGACCGAGGGAAGCTCCTTTCGCAGGCCATTGACGCGATACGCGCGGTGGCCGCGAACGTGAGCGGCGACCAATGGGACGCGCAATCGCCGTGCACCGAGTGGAAGGCCCGGGACGTGGTCAACCACGTTGTGGGCGGCACGTCCATGCTGGCCGCACTGTTCGAGGGGAAGACGTGGGAGGAGGCCTCCGGGAGCAGCCAGAGCATCCCGGAGGGCGGCGACCCACTGGCGGCGCTCGACGCGGCGACCGGTGCGGCCAAGGAGGCAGTCGGCAAGCCGGGGGCGATGGAGCAAGAGATCCAGTTCGCGCGGGGGCCGATGCCGGGGGCGGGCTTTGCGACGCTGATGTTCACGGACACCCTCATCCACGCCTGGGACCTGGCCAAGGCCACGGGGCAGGACGCGACGCTGCCCTCGGAGCTGGTGGAGGCGTCATACGCCATCGTGCTGCCGCGGAAGGGGCAGATGCCGGCGCCTGCCTTCGCTGCGGAGGTAGAAGTGGCGGAGGACGCGGGCACGCAGACCAAGCTGCTGGCGATGCTGGGCCGGGACGCAGGCTGGTCGGGGTAGGGCTCACCGTTCCCTCCCATGGCCCTTGGTGGGGCCTTGCTAGGGCGAAAGACAACCTGTCTTAACTTATAGCTGATACGGCACATTTCAGATACAACACGAATTTTTTCTGCAGGAGCAACCGGGGTCCTGTCGCTGTCTGGCTGGCGGTCGGCGGCGCAGGGCATGGGCTGGAGCGGTCGCTGGGTGGCAGGTTGTTTTTCGAGCCGGCCATAGGTGATAGAGGTTGTTTCCGGCGGTTGTTTCCCTGCAGGCCGTAGCTGGGAGAGGGTTGTCTCGGGTGTTTGTTTTGTAGCTGGGTCGGCACATTGCAGATACGAGACGAAGGTTGTTTCCCCGTGGGGAATTCTCGCGAGTCTGACGCGGGGGCGCGGCGCAGTCGGTCGACGATGCAGACCGCGGGGGCGAGGAAGTCATCCGGGCGAGGCGCAACATGGTGCGCGGTGTGTTGAGAGTGAGTTCGTGTTCCATGGGGGGAGGGTAGCGGGGGCGTCGGGTTTGGCGCTAGCTGCTTGTGTCGGGGTAGGGGGATCGGGTGGAGGCAGGAGGGGGCGCGTATGTCGGGGGGGGTTGCTTTGCCGGGAGGCAGCGGGGGGGGGGGGGGGGGGGGGAGGGGGGAGGGGGGGTGTATGTCGGGGTTCCTGCCTTCGCAGGAACGACGAGAGGGGGCTGGGGAGACCGAGAGGGGTTCGTGGAAGGCATGCCCCGCGCCCCTGGATACCGGCCTGCGCCGGTATGGAGAGCGGGGGGGTTTGGGTAGGGCTGATGTGGGCGGTGGTGGGGACGCCCCGTTTCCCCGCCCCTCTGGATTCCTGCCTTCGCAGGAATGACGAG
>JAPONS010000092.1 GCA_026713825.1 Chloroflexota bacterium
CGCCTCCTCCCGTCATGCTTTTTTTTCGTAAGTCCGGGAGGCACCCCCCCCTCCTCCCATCGCCCTCCCCCCAGATCCCCCCCCCACCCGTCGTTCCTGCGCAGGCAGGACCCCGGGCAAACAGGCCCCGCTGGGATTCGTGGGGGCGGTTCGCGACCCGCCCGTCCCGCCAGCAGGCGGGAACCCCGCGGTCCACCCGCACCAAGTCTCTCGGAGTCCCTGCCCTGCGCCCCCTACTCGTCATTCCCGCGCCCCCCTACTCGTCATTCCTGCGCAGGCAGGAATCCAGGGGGGTGGCCGTGCGGGGCCGTCCTCACCGGCCGTTCTCGCCCCAACCGTCGTTCCTGCGCAGGCAGGAACCCCGACAAAGAGCCCCTGCTTGGCTTCGTAGGGGCGGTTCGCGAACCGCCCGTCCCGCCAACAGGCGGGAACCCCGGGCTCGCAGACCCCGTCGATTTCGAGCGGCGCCAAGCCGGGTAGTGAGTGGACCCCTTCCCTCTGAGGGGGAAGGTTGGAGCCTGCCCCGTACTCGATAAGGGGATGGGGGAGCCCCTACCCCAGCAGCCACCCAAACGCCGAGTCCGCCACCTGCACCACCAGCGCCACCGCCACGATCACCAGCACGAAGAGGAACAGCAGCCGCGGCAGGCTCGTTGCCCCGCCGATGGGCTCCCGCGTCCGCTCCTCGATCTCCACTGGCATGAGGTTCAGCACCTCCCGCGCCTGCACCGCGTCCTCCTCCCATGTGTCGAGCGCGTGCGGCACGTTCGCCGCGAGCCCCCATCCCCCCGGCCCCACGCCGACGGCCCGCACCATGCAGCGGATGCCCTCGGCCTCCAGCCGGTGCGCCGCCATCCGCGCCAGCGGCTCGCTCTGGAAGACCTCCAGTGTGACCGTCTTGTCGCCGTCGTGGTGTCGATATTCGTCAGTCAACTCATCGTCCGGTGCGAATTCGCTTCAATTGATGCGGAAACTGCGTCGCAGTATGCGTCGGCGCCGCGAGTTCAGATTGACATGGTACGGGCAAAACCCTATGATGAACAGTGCCCATTGCCATGGGGCATCGTTAAAAGCTTGGACGAAAGGCAGGTGACAAAATGTCATCTATGGTATGGATTGTCATTCTTTTGCTTTCCGTCCTGGCGGCCCTGGGCGTAGGGGCGATGGTGACGTTCTGGACCCGGAACGCATTTTTGGGTAAGCGGCTTCAGGAATCGGAGCAACGGTCGCAGAAGGTCCTGGAGGACGCGGATCGCCAAAAGGCCAACATGCTGTTGGAGGCCAAGGAGGAAACTCTCAAGGCCCGCACAGCCGCGGACCAGGAGATCAAGGAGCGCCGCGGCGAGGTCCAGCAGCAGGAACGCAGGCTGGCAAACCGGGAAGAGAACCTGGAACGCAGGTTCAGCGCTCTCGAGGGGCGGGAGCTCGGTCTCACCGACCGCGAGAAGGCGCTGGACACCGCGTACGGGGAAGTGGAGCAGCTCAAGCAGCAACAGCTGGTACAGTTGGAGGCCACCGCGGGCCTGTCGGTCGCGGAGGCACACGAGCAGGTTGTTCGCAAGGCCGAAGACGAAGCGAGGCATGAGCTTACCCGCAAGTACTGGGAGCTGGAACAGCAGTACAGGGATGAAGCGGACGCCAATGCCCGCAAATACGTGGTAATGGCCATAGAGCGCCTGGCCGCTGACGTTGTTGCTGAGTCCACAGTCACCACCGTTCCCCTGCCCAATGATGAGATGAAGGGTCGTCTCATCGGCCGTGAAGGACGGAACATTCGCGCCCTGGAACAGGCCACCGGCGTCGACCTCATCGTCGACGACACGCCGGAAGCGGTCACGCTTTCGTGCTTCGATCCCATCCGGCGCGAGATCGCTCGTCTCGCGTTGACCAAGTTGATTGTCGATGGCCGCATCCACCCGGCCAGGGTCGAGGAGATGGTGGAGAAGGCCCGCCAGGAGATGGACAAGACCCTCCGCGAGGCGGGCGAGCAAGCCGTGTTTGAGGCCGGTGTGCGCGGGCTGCACCCAGAGCTCATCAAGCTGCTGGGGCACCTGCGGTTCCGCACCAGCTACGGCAGCAACGTGCTCAAGGAGAGCGTCCTCGCCTCCCGCGTCGCCGCGATGCTCGCCGCCGAGGTCGGCGCCAACGTCGAGGTCTGCAAGGCCGGCGCCCTGCTCCACGACATCGGCAAGACGCTCACGCACGAGATTGAGGGGCCCCACGCCGACATCGGCGGAGAGGTCGCCGAGAAGTACGGCGTGCCCGAGCCCATCCGCCGCGCCATCGAGGAGCACCACGACCACGACAAGACTACGGTCGAGGCCTTTATCGTCTCCGCCGCGGACGCCATCACCTCCTCTCGCCCCGGCGCCCGCAGCGACACCGTCGAGGCCTACATCAAGCGCCTCCAGGACCTGGAAGAGGTCGCCAAGGGCTTCCAGGGCGTCGAGAAGGTCTTCGCCATCCAGGCCGGCCGCGAGGTCCGCGTCATGGTCAAGCCCGAGCAGATCGGCGACGACGAAGCCGCCGTCCTCTCCCGCGACATCGCGCGCAAGGTCCAGGAGTCCCTCGTCTACCCCGGCCAGATCAAGGTCATGGTCGTCAGAGAAACCAGAAACGTAGAATACGCTAAGTAGCCCAGAAGGCCCCGCCCACAGCGGCGGGGCCTTCTGCTACCCAGTTACCAGCGTCGTCACCCCGGCGGAGGCCGGGGTCCAGAGGGGCGGGGCAGCAGGGCGTCCTCTCGCCCAGCCACCAGCGCCTCCACCCCGGCGAAAGCCGGGGTCCAGAGGTGCGGGGCAGCGGGGCGTCCCCGCAGCACCCACAACAAAGGAGAACCCGTGTCCGCGCTCATAGACCTCCACATGCACACCACCTTCTCAGACGGCACCCTGTCGCCGGCGGAGCTCGTGCGCGTCCTCGCCGCCACCACCCTCCGCCTCGTCGCCATCACCGACCACGACTCCCTCGACGGCATCGCCGAGGCCAAGCGCGAGCTCGCCAACCACCCCAACCTCACCCTCATCCCCGGCATCGAGCTCTCCTCCGACGACGGCGCCAGCGAGGTCCACGTCCTCGGCTACCACCTCGACGAGAACGACCCCGAGCTCCACGAGGTCCTCGCCGCCTTCCACCGCAACCGCGAGGGCCGTGGCGAGCTCATGGTCGCCCGCCTGAACGAAATGGGATTCGACATCACGTGGGAACGCGTCGTTGAGATCTCCCAGGGCGGCGTCATCGCCCGCCCCCACATCGCCCGGGCCCTCATGGAGAAGGGCTACGTCTCGGAGATGAGCGAGGCCTTCGACAAGTACATCGGCCGCGGCATGCCCGCCCACATCGAGCGCGAGAAGATGACCCCGGAGGAGGCCGTCGCCCTCATCCGCCGCTTCGGTGGCGTGCCCGTCCTCGCGCACCCGACGTTCACGGTGGACCCGCCGGCCCTCGTCGCCTCCCTCGCCAAGGCCGGCCTCATCGGCATGGAGGTCTACTACAAGAACTACACCCCAGACGTCGTCGCCGATCTCAAATCCCTCGCCGACCGCCACAACCTCCTCGCCCTCGGCGGCAGCGACTACCACGCCAGCGGCCAGTCCGACGAGGTCCCCCCCGGCCAGGTAGGCCCCCCCGAAGAAAACGGCCAGCGCCTCCTCCAAATGGGCCCCCGATAACCGCCCCCCGTTCGCCCTGAGCCTGTCGAAGGGCCGCCCCTACATTACCGAAACCGCTCGTCCCTTAGACCCCTTCCGTCGCTGGCCCTTGGTTAGGACCCTGCTTCAACCACCGTGCCCATTCATTTACAACCAGCCGTAGCGCCTCTACAGGATCTCGCGCCTCCCCGCTCTCCATCTTCTTGCTGATGGCCTTGTTCATTTCGTGGATGCCCCACGCGACAACGATCGCTGCCGCCTTTTTTGCCAAGACGGGGGCCAAGGCCTTCACTGGCAACACGATAATCGGTAAATAGAACATTTCGGTCTCCTTTCTACTACCGCCTACACCAAATGCTCCGGCGCCTCGGGTTCTCTACTGGCACGCAGGGCGGCGTCGTACTCCGCCTTGATGCGCTCGTACCGCTCTTTGCGCCGCTGCTCAATCAGTCTGCGCACCTCGTATATGTAGCCCAGCCATGCCCGCCTGTATTCCCGCTGACCGCGGTCCCAAGCGTCATGTCTAGCTGATGAAACCAAAGACCGCGGTGCCACCGCCTTCGTCAACTGAGCTTCATAGTCAGTTAAGTGCCCCACAAAGCCTATGCTGCCGTTCTGTAGGCTCCACACACCGACGTACAAATCCAGCGGATTCCCTTCCTCCCGGAGCGCATCCATATCCTCAACGCAATCGGACCAGTCCTCAGGCGTGACGTTTCTAACCCAAGTGGCCGCATCGTCCCAAGCCAGCCCCTCCCAGTCCGGCTCCGGCGGCATCCCTGTTTCCTGTTCGAGCCTGCCAATTGGTGCGTCCATGCTGTCGGTTCGGACTCGCTCCTTCACACGCTGCTCCTCTTTGATGCGATCCTGCAGGGCCTCCCGGAAGAACTGCGAGACATTGACCGAGGGGAAAGCCTCCTTCACCTGTTTCAAGAGTTCGTTGGGCACGTTTATGCCTATCCGCATGGAATTCTCCTGTATGTTGTATGTTAAGCATACTTAATTTTTCTTGTATGTCAAGAGGTTTCGGTCTTTCCCGTGTCCCGTGCTATGCTCGCTCCGAATCCCCCACCACGCGGCAGTCTCCTTGACATGAGAAGCGGCCGTCACCATGCTGCCCTTATGAGGACAACAATCAACATAGACAACGACATCGCTGACGCCCTGAAGGAGCAGGCCCGCCTGCAGGACCGCCCCTTCAAGCAGGTAGTCAACGACGCCCTCCGCAGAGGCCTCTCGCAGGCAGTGGAGGAAGAACGGCCTGTTTTCCGAGTAAAGCCGTTGCCGGGAGGATTCCAGCCCGGCATTGACCCGCTCAAGCTGAATCAGCTCAACGAAGAGCTGCAAACCCAGGAGTTTATCGAGAAGAACTCCAAATGATCATCCCGGACCTGAACCTCTTGGTGTTTTCATACAGCCCGGAAATCAACAACGACAACGGCCAGCACACCTACGCCCTCACCTACGAATTCGCATGAAAGCGTAGTGCCCCCCCTACACCCACCCCGCGCGCCCCAGCGCCTCCCGCGCCACGTCGCCAACCGAGCGCCCCGGCCCGTTGTCCACCACAAAGTCCTCGACTCCCGCCCGCGCCAGAATCCCGTCCAGCTCCGCCGCACGAGCCAGCGCCGCGTCGAGAAACATCCCCGGCTCCCGCACCCGAAGCCGCTCGTGCATCAGCCACACCGGCGCCGTCAACCGGCACACGACGATCTCCGCCCCCGGCACCGCCGCCCGGTAGTCGTCGAGCTCCCCAAGGCCCTCGACCACCCGCGCGACGATCAGCCGCTCCGCCCCCGCCGCGGCATAGTTCGGCCACACGGCGGCGAGGTTGGCAAAGGCGAGGCGCTCCCCGTGAGGGTCCTCTCGTGGATGCATGACGGCCAGCGCGTCGAGGTCGATGGCCGCGTGGGGGATCCCTGCCTCCGTCAGCAGGTCGGTGGCCTCATTGAGGACGGTCGTCTTTCCCGTTCCCAACGACCCGGAGATGATGAGAAGCGGTACGGGAGGAGGTGTCATCACGTCAAAACCCTATTGGGAAACCGCGCCATTCCGCCTGCACCCAACCCCTGACCCTCGCGGCGGCTCACGCCCCAGCTAAAAACCCTCGCGGCATCGAGTGCAGTACCACCGCAGGTTGTGGTCCGGCACATGCCCCGCGTTCACGACCACGTTGCGATTGCTCTCGCACTTCTGGCAGTACGGCATCGTGACCTCCGGCTGCCGTCGCGACCCCTGCTGCATGGAGCGCATGACCATGCGCACCAGCAGGTACACGGCGAGGCCTACCAGTATCAGAATCCCTAAGCGCAGCAAATGCCAACCTCCGGCTGCCGATGATACCCCATGCGTGCCTGCACTTCACGCCCTATGGCATGCACGGGTGGCTGCCCCATCTCTACCGCTTGTCCAGTTTCAGCAGGGCCAGGAACGCCTCCTGCGGCACCTCCACCTGACCCACCATCTTCATCCGCTTCTTGCCCTCGGCCTGCTTCTCCAGCAGCTTCCGCTTCCGCGTCACGTCCCCGCCGTAGCACTTCGCCAGCACGTTCTTCCGCATCGCCCGCACCGTCTCCCGCGCGATGATCCGGCTCCCGACCGCCGCCTGCACCGCGACCTCGTACAGCTGCCGCGGGATCAGCCGCCGCAGCTCGTCCACCAGCGCCCGACCCGCCACGTACGCGTGGTCCCGGTGCACGATGAAGCACAGCGCGTCCACCGGCTTGCTGTTCAGCATGATGTCCAGCTTCACCAGCGGCCCCGCCCGGTACCCGATGAACGTGTAGTCCAGCGACGCGTACCCCTGTGACCGCGACTTGATCCGGTCGTAGAACTCCGCCAGCAGCTCCGCCAGCGGCAGCTCGAACTGCAGCAGCACCCGCGCGTCGTACATCGGGTTGCCGCCGTCCGCCGTCGGCATCGCCGCCGCGATGTACTCCATGCTCTTGAACGTGCCCCGGTTGCCCGTGAACAGCTCCATCATCGCGCCCACGTACCGTGACGGCGTGATGATCGTCATCTCCAGCCACGGCTCCTGCGCCTCCATGTACTGCCCCGGCGCCGGCATCATCGATGGGTTCGCCACCGTGATCTCCTCGCCGTTCGGCATCACCACCCGGTACGCCACCCCCGGCGACGTCGCGATCAGGTCCAGCCCGTACTCCCGCTCCAGCCGCTCCTGCACAATCTCCATGTGCAGCGGCCCCAGGAACCCGCACCGGAACCCGAACCCCAGCGCCGGGCTGCTCTCCGGCTCGTAGTTCAGCGCCGCGTCGTTCAGCTGCAGCTTCTGGAGCGCCTCCCGCAGGTGCTCGAACGATTCCCCGTCCGACGGGTACAGCCCCGCGAAGACCATGAGCTTCTGCGGCTCGTACCCCGGCAGCGGCGCCACGTTCGACCGCTCGTCCAGCGCGACCGTGTCCCCCACGCGGCTGTCGCCCACGTTCTTGAACCCCGTCGCGATGTACCCCACCTGCCCTGCGCCCAGTTCGTCAACGGCCGTCAGCTCCGGGCGGAACACCCCCACCTCGACGGCCTCCGTCACCGTCTGCGCGCCCAGCATCCGGATGCGGTCCCCCCGCTTCACCTTGCCGTCCACGACCCGCACGTACCCGATCACGCCCTTGTACGAGTCGTACTCCGAGTCGAAGATCAGCGCCCGCAGCGGCGCGTCCTCCTCCTCCACCGGCGGCGGCACCCGCTCGACGACCGCAGCCAGCAGGTCCTCGACGCCCGTCCCGTCTTTCGCCGAGCAGTAGACCAGCTCCTCCCGCTCGAACCCGAAGACCTGCACCATCTCCTCGGCCACGCGCTCCGGCTCCGCCGAGGGCAGGTCGATCTTGTTGATGACGGGGATGATGTGCAGGTCGTGCCCCAGCGCCAGGTACGCGTTCGCCAGCGTCTGCGCCTGCGCCCCCTGCGACGCGTCGACCACCAGCAGCGCGCCCTCGCACGCCGCCAGCGCCCGCGACACCTCGTACCCGAAGTCCACGTGCCCCGGCGTGTCGATGAGGTTCAGCTGGTACTCCACCCCGTCCGAGTGGGTATGGCGCATCCGCACGGCCTTCCCCTTGATGGTGATGCCGCGTTCGCGCTCCAGGTCCATGGTGTCCAAAAACTGCGCCTGCATCTGCCGGGGGTCTACCGTACCCGTATGCTCCAGCAGCCGGTCCGCCAGCGTGGACTTCCCATGGTCAATATGCGCAATAATACAGAAGTTCCGAATGTGAGCAGTGTCCATACCCATCAATCGTAGCATACGAGGGGCTGGGCCGGGGGGGCGCCCCTTCCCCCGCTCGCGGGGGAAGGTTGGGATGGGGGTGTTCCCATCCCTCTGCCCTACCCCCATACCGGCGAATAGCCTGCCCCGTACCCCGATACGGGGCAGGTATCCAGGTGCAGGGGTGTGGCATACCCCTTCCCCTCATACCGGCGAATGCCGGTATCCAGAAATCTCCGTGTCCGCCCCCACCCCGCCGTAGGGGCGATTCGCGAATCCGAGCACCCTGAGGCTCTCAACGGGCCGTCCCGCCCACAGGCGGGAACCCCCCGCCGTTGACCTCCCCGCCCGCGGGTGCTAGCCTACGCCCGCCGCATGCGCACCGGGCCGGCGTGTGCCCGCCACTGCGCGAAAACATCGAAAACATGAGGAGTGACCGTACATGAAACGCAGCACAGACCGCATCCTCACCACCCACGCAGGCCGGCTGCCCAACCCCAGCAACATGGACGCCATCCGCCAGGCCCGCGCCGAGGGCGACCAGGCCAAGGCTGACGAGCTCGTGAAAGCCGGCGTCGTCGAGATGATCAACAAACAGGTCGATCTCAAGAACGACGTCCACAGCGACGGCGAGTTCTGGAAGGGCCGCGACCAGGCCTACTTCGACGCCCGCTCCACCGGCATCCCCTCCCGCCTCGCCGACCCCGAGGAGCCCATCACCATGCTCCACACCATGGCCGAGCGCCACAACGGCGACTTCAACGACTTCTACGCCATCTACGACCGCCTCGGCAACCTCCCGGTCCCCGGCACGGACAACCCCCGCGCCACCCATCGCTGGGTCGTCAGCGGCCCCATGGAGAGCAAGGGCAGCGCAGCCGCCGACCACGACGTCGCCCTCATCAAGGAGGCCGTCGAGTCCGCCGGCCACGACGTCGATGACTTCATCTTCCCCATCATCAGCCCCGGCTGGCTCGGCCACTCCCTCTGGAACGAGTACTACGCCACAGAGGAGGAGTACGTCTACGCCATGGCCGAGTTCTTCCGCCCCGAGTACGAGGCCGTCGCCAATGCCGGCTTCATCCTCCAGATTGACGACCCCGACCTCGTCGACGCCTTCTGCATGTTCTGGCCGCCCATCAGCATTGAGGAGTACCGCAAGTACGTCACCCTGCGCATAGACGCCCTCAACCACGCCCTCCGCAACGTGCCGGAGGAGTCCATCCGCTACCACACCTGCTGGGGAAGTTGGCACACGCCGCACGTCACGGACCTGCCCTTCCAGCACACCGCCGACATCATGCTGCGAGTGAAGGCCGCCGCCTACTCCGTCGAGGCCGCCGACGCCCAGCACGTCCTCGACTACAAGGTCTGGGACGACCTCAAGTTCCCCGACGGCAAGATCTACATCCCCGGCGTCGTCGCCCACAAGACCGGCACCGTCGAGCCCCCCGAGCTCGTCGCCGAGCGCATCATCACCTACGCCAACATCATGGGCCGGGAAAACGTCATCGCCGGCACAGACTGCGGCTACGGTGGCCGCAACTACGCGGAGATAGGCTGGGCCAAGATGAGGGCCATGGCGGCGGGCGCGGAGCTCGCCACCCGGAAGCTGTGGGGATAGCGGGCACCGCCCACCCCCTGAGCCCGTCGATGGGCCGGAGAGAACGGCGCCCAAAGGTAAACAACTGTTATGAAGGGAGGACACCGCAATGTTGAGTCTTGACCACACCATCGTACCGTCGAAGGATAAGATAGCCGGCGTGCAATTCATGTCGAAGATGCTGGGCGTCGAGTACACGGGCCAGTGGGGCCACTTCGCCCCCCTGAAGATCAACGACACCCTCAGCTTCGACTGGGACAACAAGGACGAGTTTGACGCCCGCCACTACGCCCTCCTCGCCTCCGACGAGGAGTTCGACGCCATCCTCGCCCGCGTCCAGGCCGAGGGCATCGCCTACGGCAGCGGCCCCCGCTCCCACGACGACATGGAAATCAACCACCGCCACACCGGCCGCGGCTTCTACTTCCAGGACCTGGACAAGCATCTCTGGGAAGTCATCACCCACACCTACGTAGACGACCCAGGCCCAGCCAGATAGCCAAAGGCCAGCAAGCGCCCCGCCCCCGCCATCGTCATTCCTGCGAAGGCAGGAATCCAGAGGGGCGGGAAGGGGAGGCAGTTCGCCCTGAGCCCGTTAAAGGGGCACACCTCCCTCGCCTCCATCCCGGCGAAAGCCGGGATCCAGGGTCCGGGCGGGGAATGCCTGCCGGGGAACCGGCAAGGACACAAGCCCCCTCCGCGTCATTCCCGCGAAAGCGGGAACTCAGGGCAGCGCGGAGGGGCTGTTTGCCCTGAGCCCGCCCCACCACCTCCATCCCGGCGAAAGCCGGGATCCAGGGGAGCGGGGAATGCCTTCCGAAGAACCGGCAAGGACACAAGCCCCTTCCGCGTCATTCCTGCGAAGGCAGGAATCCAGAGGGGCGAGGCGCGAAGGCCGAAAAGCCCGACCCAGCACCCAAAACACCAAGGAGGAACACAATGTCAGTCGAAGGCAAGGTCGTCGTCATCACCGGCGGCGCACGCGGCATGGGCCGCGAGATCGTCCGGGGCTTCATCCAGGAGGGCGCCAGGGTCGTCGCCACCGACGTCTCCTGGGTCCCCTCCGGCTACTCCAACGACACCGAGGACTTCTACGCCGAGATCAAGGACAACCCCAACGTCCTCGCTGCCACCATGGACATCACCTCCCAGGCCCATGTCGACCTCGCGTACAAGCAGACCATCGACAAGTTCGGCACCGTCGACGTCCTCATCTGCAACGGCGGCACCCGCCAGCGCGACCTCTACCTCGAGACCCACGGCAGCATCACCGTCCTCGAGACCGAGGTCGCCGACTGGCAGCGCATGTTCGACACCCACGTCTTCGGCAACCTCCGCGTCATCAAGCGCTTCATAGAGCCCATGATCGAGAAGGGCCGCGGCAGCATCATCACCTCCGCCTCCGGCCAGATCCTCAACGCCCACCCGGCCGCCACTGATGACCCCAACGCCCGCCCCGGCCTGCGCTTCGGCCTCAGCCGGGAGGGGCCCTACCAGCCCGCCAAGATGGCCCTCGGCGCCATGTGCCTCTACCTCGCAGAGGAGCTCCGCGGCACCAACATCGCCGTCAACGTCCTCCTCCCCGGCCACACCGCCACTACCGGCTCCGACGAGCAGGAGAAGGTCCGCAACGAGATCCGCCAGCGCCTCAGCCCCACCGGCGCCGCCTTCATCCCCCGACGCGTCCGCGCCGACAACGTCGTCCCCCTCGCCCTCCACCTCGCAGAGCAGGACGCCGAGGGCATCACCGGCCGCTGGATCGCCGCCATGGACTGGAACCAGGAAAACGGCTACGGCGGCTTCGAGACCTGGGGCGTCGCAGAAGACATAGCAGCCCTCCAGGCCGCCGGCCGCATGTAACCCCCACCGCACCGCAAGAGAAAAGGCCGTTCGCCCTGAGGGAAATCGAAGGGTGAACGGCCTTCTACATTCGTCTTCCCGGCGAAAGCATGCCCCGTACCCCGATACGGGGCCGGGATCCAGGGGTGCGAGGCGGGTGGGGCGGTCGAGGGGGTTGCCATACGGGACGCGCAAGGCCCGCCAACTCCGCATCATTCCCGCGAAGCTTGCCCCGTACCCCGATACGGGGGCGGGAATCCAGAGGGGCGGGGCGAGGTCAGGATGGGGGAGCCCCCACGCCTCAAATAACCCCCTGCCCCGGCAGCGTCAAATCAAGCTGTTCCAGCGCGTCCCCGTCTTCCGGGCGCCGCGTCGACTCGAAGCGGGCCAGCGGAATAGCCGGCATCGTCACCACGTGCACCCCCGCCATCACGCCCAGCTCCAGCGAGAACCGCGCGACGGCGTCATTGTCCGGCGCCTCGACGATGTAGATGAAGTCATACGACCCCAGCACCGCATACTGCCCCAGCACGTACGTCTGCGGCACCCGTATGGCATCCTGCGCCTCATGCACACTGCCGGGGTCGCGCATCATCTTCTCCCGCCCCTCCGGCGTCAGGGTCAGGAGCAGGATGTAGCTCGCCATCGTCGATATTCCTCCCGATGCTTCTCAGCGCCGACAACAGCATACCAGAACACGCGCCAATTGCGGCGCTTCCACCGCTTCCTTCCCCGCACACCGGCGCTCGCCGATACCCAGACCGACGGGGCCGTAGGGGCGACCCTCGTGGTCGCCCTCCCCCCGTTCGTCCTGAGGGAAATCGAAGGGTGAACGGGAGGTCGTGGGCCTCACGTGGCCGGGCAGTTGCCGAGCGTCCGTCCGCCCTCCCCCCGTTCGTCCTGAGGGAAATCGAAGGATGAACGGGGGGATCCCTACGCGCGAATGCACGCTACCCAATGCGCTGGCGCCGCCAGCCCTACGCCCGAATGCACGCCACCCAATGCGCTGGCGCCACCTCCCGCAGCTCCGGCTCCCCCGCCGAGCACTCCTCGATCGCGATGGGGCATCGAGGGTGGAACACGCACCCCGCCGGCGGGTTCGCCGGGCTCGGCGGCTCCCCCGGCAGCACCACGCGCGCCCGCGTCGCCTCCTCTATCGGGTCCGGCAGCGGGATCGCGGACATCAGCGCCTGCGTATACGGGTGCAGCGGGTTGCTGAACAGCTCCTCGCTCTCCGCCCCCTCCACCAGCTTCCCCAGGTACATCACCGCCACCCGGTGGCTGATGTGCCGCACCAGCGACAGGTCGTGCGCGATGAACAGGTACGTCAGCCCGAACCGCTGCTGCAGGTCCTCCAGCAGGTTGATGATCTGCGCCTGCACCGACACGTCCAGCGCCGACACCGGCTCATCGCACACCAGAAGCTCCGGCTCGACCGCCAGCGCCCGAGCGATCCCGATCCGCTGCCGCTGCCCCCCGCTGAACTCGTGCGGGTACCGCCCCGCCATGTACGGGTTCAGCCCGACCAGCGACAGCAGCTCCCCGATGCGCGCCCGGTACGCGTCCCGCCCCTTCGTCAGCTTGTGCACCTGCAGCGGCTCGCCGATGATGTCCCCCGCCGTCATCCGAGGGTCCAGCGACCCGTACGGGTCCTGGAAGATGAACTGCACGCGGCGGTACATCGCCCGCATCGCGCCGCCCTTCAGCTTGATCAAGTCGTGCCCGTCGAAGAGGATCTGCCCCTTGGTCGGCTTCACAAGCTGCACGATGCTCCGAGCCATGCTCGTCTTCCCGCACCCGCTCTCCCCGACCAGCCCCAGCGTCTCCCCCCTCGCAATCGAGAAGCTAACATTGTCGACGGCCTTAACAGCCCCAACCTGCTTCTGAAACAGCCCGGAGTTGACCGGGTAATGCACCTGCAACTCCCGTATCTCTAACAACGCGGAGGCATTCGACGATGTGGTCATAGTCCGTCCATTGTGCCACACACAGCCGCGGTGCGGGGAGTTCGGCAATACAGAAGTACCTTTCAATCGATCGAACTTAGACGCTGTCCAGACTGCGCCTATTGCTCCGTACGAAGGTAGAAAGGCGAGGTACTGAGATAGATCTAGTCAGGCTCTACAATCAAACCAACTGGAACATAATGACTACAAACTTTGGCATACGTGCATAGTGTTAGCCCTGTGCTATTAGAACTCTAGTGCTAAAAAGAGGTTGACATTCTGGTTCCATGCCATATAATGAGAATTGTTATTGATGGGCCGCCGACAAGAGCCACTTTGTGCTCTTCCCTTAATGGGATAGGTGGCCCGATTCATTTGTTCTAATAGTAAAGTTTGACTCCTGCCCTGAACACATCGAATTCTGAACTAACCTTGTCCTTGATAAGATCATAGGACCTTGTGTCACCCCTTTCCCACTTCCGTTGAATCGCCCAGCAACAGTAGTCTGCTATCTGCAGACCTGTGTCGGCATTGGCAGGCCACTGTGCGGTCTTGGTAGTGACTGATGGCGACACTTGTCTCATCACATCCCCAACAGCCCGTCGAAAGGTCTCCACTTGCTTTTTGGTTCCTATGGACGCAGCTATCACCAGCAATTCGTCCCTCGGAGTCGCAATTCGCTGCGCAACGTACTTCATGTGCAGCCACCAAGCATACTTATAGAACCGGTCATTGGTCGTCCGGAGTTGGGGCTGGGCCTTTTGCTTTTCCAGTATTGTGGCATCCACGCGAAACTTATGCGCCTTTAGTACCTCGAAGACGCGATCCCGGATCTCCTGTTGATCATCAGAGGCTCGAAACGGTCCTGAGTGCGTTTTGCCCTCCCACGCCAAGTCAAACCGCAACTGCTGCAGGTCTGCCCGTGCTTGCTGGTCATCAAAAAAAGTAGCTGTAGCTAGGCCGAAGTAGCGAGTCGCTCCGACGCCCAAGCTAAAGTCGAAGTTGCCAAACTCGTCGGCAAAGACACATATTCGAGTCATGATGCTCCACGTAGCCACCAGCGCCACGCTCTACAGTAGTCATAACCCCCACATTGGCCCACACGATGCGGTAGAGGGGGAGAGGGGCAGGAGGTCTCGTGCTAGGAGTTCGTGGAACTCTGGGCAACTGTCAGCAAGCCCTTCAGTTGGTCAATGCTAAGCCAGTTGTCCGCCTGCCGATGAACCATCCGATGACAATTCGCACAAAGAGGTACCAAGTCTTGCAGGGGGTCGACAAACTGTTCACCGGTGGACAACGGCTTGACATGGTGCACTTCAATGAATCCCTTGGCGTGTGCTGGCGTATAGACCTCATCAAAGAAGAAACCACATGCAGCACACTTGTTGCCATGATACAAAAGTGCGGCTGCCCGATTGCTGGGGCTCCGCTCACGGACTTTGTGCAGGCGGTAAGCCACTGTCCCCTCAACAGCTCCCGTGAAGTCCGGGGCTGCTTCCGCCACTTCACCCAGAGCTTCCCCCTCTAGGTCAACCAAGTCTCCCATCATCCCTAGCACAAACGCGCAATTGGTGCACTTATGCCTGCCAGGGCCGCCTTGGTTCTCAGGCAGGGTCGCGAGGATTGGCGTTGGGGCAACACTGCCATAGGTGCACGCCTCAGTCTCACCTGCGGCGGCAACGTAATTGACCCCCATGGCGTAAGCGCATACGACACAGCGGTGTCTGCCTGTGCCGCCCTGCGAATCGTGGAGAGCGACGATCAGATCGTCAGGCATTGATTGGCCGTGTTGACAGTTCGCCATGGGGCCTCGCTTTGGGTTGCTATACACCCACCGGGCTTAGCACGGGGCGAGGAGTGTAGGGTTTGTTGTCCGTTTCGAGGAGCCTCTGCCTTATTGACGCCGCTGGCTCCAATGGGACAGATGGAACTATGCCGTCAGCGGAAGAAGTGGCATGACTATCCAGCAGAGATAGGTCCGCACTCTCCGCCTCTATTCTCCGCACTGTAAGAGCGGCGTATTCGGGGTCTCGGTCGCTAACCAAGAATCGCCGGTCGAGGCGGTGTGCCGCGACGGCCGTCGCGCCCGATCCCGCGAACGGGTCTACCACCAGGTCACCCGGATTGGTGGAGGCCCTGAGGCAGCGGTCAATTAACGCTACTGGCTTCTGCGTGGGATGCTTCCCGTACAGCTTTTCACTCTTGCCCGGCGCAGTGAAGCGCCAGACTGTCTTCATCTGCTTCCCGCCGTTCTCCTCTTTCATCGTCTTGTAGTGGAAGGTGTGCTTGTGCTGGCTGCCTTTCGGAGCCTTGGTCGCCCACAGGATAGTCTCCGTGGAGTGAGCAAAGCAGCGGCAGCCAAGGTTCGGCGGCGGGTTAGGCTTCTCCCAAGTGATATCGTTCAGGATGCGGAACCCCAACTGAAGCATAGCCATGCCGACGCTCAAGTACACATGGGCAGTGCCTGTGACCCAAATGGTGCCAGCAGGTTTCAGGGCGCGGTGACAGGCCCTGAGCCAAGCAAGGTTGAACTCGTGGTCGCGTTCAATGCCCTGGCTTCTGTCCCATTCTCCCTTGTTGACAGGGACCCGCTTCCCAGCCACGCAGGTCATACCATCGTTGGAGAGTAAATAGGGGGGGTCAGTCCAGATACAGTCTACGCTGTTAGGTTCCAAGGATTCGAGGAAGGCTATCGCATCAGTTTGGAAAACACCTGACTTCTCATCGAGCGAAACCCAGTAGGGCCGCATCTGCGCCTCCAGAGCCCGCAATTCGGGGCGGTTTCCCGCTATCGGGGGCAGTATAGAGGTACTACATCTAGTACGCAATTCCAAATATAGAACGCATGTTTGATCTTGTCAACCCCCTTTATTTGTGATCCCATTCGATTCTGTGGCCACTTTGCCACTGCCATGACAGCGAAGCATTGCACTAGGTTTGCTTACAGACCCATCTATAGAGGAGAGTGCTATGGTCGGCAAGTACACGTGGATACCAAACCCGAGTTTGCCATCGGCGTTCACTTCCCGGAAGTTGCATGACGACTTGGAAGACACACTCGCCAATGCTGTCGACTATGTCTACATGCTGGACAACGTCCTGGACCTCATCAGTTCGGAGCTCGCAAAGCGCCCTGGTCGCCTCTCCAAGGCTGAGTTGCAGGACCTAAGCTATGTGCAGCAAACGATGGAGCCGACAATGCGGCAGCTCATAAACATGCAGATGGCCCTGGAGACACACCTAAGCCAGATTCTCGCGCGACGGGCGAAGTACAGCAGGAAGAGTCCACATGCTTGCTGACCCCCCTCCCCCACACCCCCACCCATGCTATACTCCCCCCCAACAAACCCCCACCCTAGAAGGAGCCATCACCATGGACTACGGCCTAAAGAACCGCGTCGCCCTCGTCACCGGCGGCAGCGAGGGCATCGGCAAGGCCACCGCCGCCCTCCTCGCCGCCGAGGGCTCCCGCGTCGCCATCTGCGCCCGCCGCCCCGACGTCCTCGACGCCGCCGCCGAGGACATCCGCCGCTCCACTGAGGCCGAGGTCCTCGCCATCCCCACCGACCTCCGCGACGCCGATTCCGTCGACAACCTCATCGCCACCATCAACGACGCCTGGGGCGGCGTCGACGTCCTCGTCAACAACGCCGGCGTCTCCTCCGCCATGCCCTTTGAACAGCTCACCGACGACGCCCTCCTCGCCGACATGCAGCTCAAGCTCTTCGGCTGGCTGCGCACCATCCGAGGCGTCCTCCCCCACATGAAGGAACAGCGCTGGGGCCGCATCATCAACATGACCGCCATCGCCGCCAAGGCCCCCGCCGCCAGCTCCTACCCCTCCTCCGTCAGCCGCGCCGCCGGCATCGCCCTCACCAAGGCCCTCTCCAAGGAGCTCGCCCCCCACAACATCCTCGTCAACACCGTCCTCATCGGCCTCATCAAAGCCGGCCAGCACGAGCACCGATGGGAAGCCAACCCCAACGGCCAGTCCCTCGAGGAACGCTACGCCGAGATGGGGGTGAACGTCCCCCTCGGCCGCGTCGGAGAGTCCGAAGAAGCCGCCAACCTCATCACCTTCCTCGCCTCAGAGCGAGCCAGCTTCATAACCGGCACCGCCATCAACATGGACGGAGGCGTAAGCCCCGTCGTCTAATCGCGGCGCCCTTGAGCACACCCCTTCCCCCGCTCGCGGGGGAAGGGCCTGCCCCGTACTCGATACGGGGTTGGGATGGGGGTGCGTAGGGGCGATTCGCGGATCGCC
>JAPONS010000093.1 GCA_026713825.1 Chloroflexota bacterium
ACGGCGAGGGCCTCTGTCTTGCGTATCGGCCTTCACCTTACTGGCGCCTTCGACACACCAGCGGGGCGAAGGAATAGGGCGGAACTACAGTGCCAGCGCGAACCTGATCTGAAAAGTTCTTGATTTTATCAAGTCTGGTGGGGATGCCGGGACTCGAACCCGGACGCCATAGGCACATGGTCCTAAGCCATGCTCGTCTGCCAGTTCCCACACATCCCCATCGGCGGCGGTGGGGGCTCGTGACTGCAGTGGTGGTGGAGTCACCCGCCTCGGACTTGAACCGAGAACCCACTGATTAAGAGTCAGTTGCTCTGCCTAATTGAGCTAGCGGGCCATTGCAAAGGGGCAGGGATTCCATAGCTGAATGTAGCATCGCCTCTATGGGAGTGTCAAGCTGAGCGGCGTCTGACGGACCGCCCTTCAACAGGCTCAGGACGAACGGGGGATGGGGGGGGGGACCCCGTTGTGTCACGACGACCGCGCACCTACACTCGGGCGCATGCCGGACACCAAGGGTGCGACCCACGAGGACATCGCCGACGACGCCGTCGCGCAGGTGCAGGACGCGCTGCTGTCGTGGTTCAAGGCGGCGCAGCGGCGGCTGCCCTGGCGCGGGACAACCGACGGCTACGCCATCCTCGTCTCCGAGGTCATGCTGCAACAGACGCAGGTGGAGCGCGTCATCCCCGTCTACCACGCCTTCCTGCAACGCTTTCCCACATTCGAGAGCCTCGCCGAGGCGCCGCCGTCGGAGGTCATCCGCGCGTGGGCGGGCATGGGCTACAACCGGCGAGCGCTGAACCTGCAGCGGGCCGCGCAAGTGATAGTCGAGCGGCACGGCGGCGCGCTGCCCGGCGACCCCAGGGCGCTGCGTGCTCTCCCCGGCGTCGGCGAGTACACGGCCAATGCGCTGGCCTGCTTCGCGCTGGGGCAGCAGACGGCCGTGGTCGACACGAACGTGCGCCGCGTGCTGGGCCGCGTCTTCCACTGGCCCTCAACGCCGTCGGACCGCGAGTCGGCGGACACCGCGCGGCGCGTCCTCCCCGAGGGGCAGGCGTGGTCGTGGAACCAGGCGCTGATGGACCTCGGCGCGACGGTCTGCACGTCGCGCCGGCCGACGTGCCTGCTGTGCCCGCTGCGCGAGCTGTGCCGGGCGTCGGGCGCCTTCGAGGCGGATCCCGCCGTCATCGCCGAGGGCCGCGCGGCATACCGGCCCAAGACCGAGCGCTTCGAGGGGTCGAGCCGCTACTACCGCGGCCGCGTCGTGGCGCACCTGCGCGGGCTTGCGACGGGCGAGTCCTGCGGCGTCGACGACCTTGGCGCTGCCGTGAAGGCGGACTACTCGGACGCCGACGCCGCGTGGTTGCGCGCACTGCTCGAGGGGCTGGCGCGGGACGGGCTCGTCGCGCTGCACGGCGGGGACGACGGAGCACGGGTGAGCCTGCCGTAGTCGCCGCTCGGCGCCCCCTCGCCGGTGGCAGGCATGCGGCCGTGTGTGTACCATAGCCGCACTGACGCACGTGAAAGGATGACGGATGCCGGAAGCCCCGTGGCTCAAGGAGGCCGAGGACTGCGCCGTGCAGCTTGCGTGGGACGCCGGCCGTCTCCTGATGGAGCGGTTCCAGCGCCCCATGGCCATCGAGTACAAGGACAAGGAGGGCTGGCGTGACCCGGTCACGGAGGCCGACCGCACCGCCGAGACCTTCCTGTCGAACGAGCTGGCGGCGCGCTTCCCCGACCACGGCTTCGTGGGCGAGGAGGGCGAGGGCCGCGCAGCGGGCGAGGGCGGCCTGACGTGGGTCGTTGACCCGCTGGACGGCACCACCAACTTCGCCAATGGACTTCCCTCCTTCTGCTGCTCGATAGGGCTGCTGGAGCACGGCGTGCCCGTCGTAGGCGCGATCTTCCTGCCGTGGCCGGACACCCCCGGCGGACGCGTCTTCCACGCCCGCCGCGGCGGCGGCGCGTGGGAGAACGAGGAGCAGCTCCACGTCGCGCCCGGCGAGAAGCCGGTGGCGGGCCGCGTGACGGTGCGCGGCGGCTTCCTCGCGGGCCGCTTCCGGCCCAGCAAGGAGTTGCTGAAGAACGCCGGCCAGCAGCGCTCCGTCGGCAGCACGGCCTACGAGCTGGCCCTCACCGCCGACGGCACGTACCAGTTCACGCTGCACGGCGCGCCACATACGTGGGACGTGGCCGCGGGCATCGTGCTGGTGCAGGAGGCCGGCGGCGCCGTCGTCAGCCGCGACCGGCAGGGCTGGCGTCCGCTGACCTCGTTCCTGAGCGACGCGGCCAACGGCGACGCCACCAAGCAGCTCCGCGATTGGCGGCAGCCGGTGCTCTCCGGCAACGCAGACATGGTGCGGTTTGTGCAGGAGGGGCTGCTGCCGCTGCCCCTGTCCACCCGCGTGGTGCGCGGCGCGAAGCGGGCGCTCCGCCCGCCGCGGCGCACGGGTGCATCTTCATAGGGACCTCGGAGGACCGATGGCCTTCCTCGCGCTTCTCACCGGGACCCTCTTCTGGCTGGTGGTCTTCTTCTGCCTCATGGCCGCCGCCTACGTCTTCATCCGGGGCGAATTCGGCTTCAAGGGAGGGCTGGAGGCGGCGATCTTCCTCGGCCTCATGGTCGTCGTCGGGCTGCCGCTGCACATGGCGGCCCGACGCCTCAGCGGCCGCGCGATGGCGACAGCCGCAGAGGCAGCCCCCGTCGAGTCGAGCGACGCGCCCGCACCGAGGCGCCGACGGCGGGGTCGAGGGCGCCGGTAGGCGCACCCTCCGTGTCGCCGGAGCGGAAAACAACCTGCCTCAACTTGTAGCTAATGCGGCACATTTCAGCTACAACACGAAATTTTTTTTGATCAACCCCTGCTCCAGCGAGCAGGGTTGATCTGCTTGTCGAGTTGGAGCGCATCGAACAGCGTCCGAGCGGCGAGCAGGACGTCGTCGAGATGGACGTTTGGGTTATTGAGCATAGCGGCGACCCAGGGGCGCAAGCGATCGATCTCCCAGGACAGACCCGAGGCCCTTTCGACAGCCCTGAGGGATTCTTGCTCTCTTGGCGTCAGTAAATGCTTGTAGAGGTTGCGCTTGCGGGCGTTCTGGTTGCCGAGCGGCGCGCCGCGCCTCCTCCGGGGCTGGCGGTCCCTGGCGTTGTTGGGGTCCCTGGGTGCGTCTCGCATGTTCGCGTCCCTCCGTGTGTGTTGTGTAATCGAGGGTAGCGAGGGCGATGCGTTTCGCGCGAGGGGGCTGTGTCAGGGTGGGGGCGAGGCCGAAAGGAGTTGGTGGCGGGGATGCGCCGCCCGACACCCTGGCTACCAGTTTTCGCCGACATGGCGGCCGGTCGAGGCGGGCTACCTTGGCTGCTCCTCCAGGTACGCGTCGAGCGGGTGCGGCGTCCAGCGAAGGACGGTGCGGCTGTGCGTGTCCACGAGCAGGGTGGAGGGCAGCGACGCGATGTACGTCCGGTTTCCCAGCTCCGGCAGGTTGACGCCGAATATGACCGACGCTATGGCGGAGACGTCACACCTGACATTGGACCCGCATTCGGGCGGCGTGAAGGACCACGAGTACGCGTCTTTGATCTTGTGTTCTACCTGGTCTTCGGGTAACTGCATGAGGTCAGGGAACTCGCCGATGACGAGTTGGGCGATCTCGTCCGCCGCGGTATCGGCGTTGTCGGTGACCCAGTCCGTCACGACCCTTATGGCGACGGCCTCCTGGCTCCGCCCGCACGCCACCGAGAGGACGATGCCGATGCAGGCGAGGGTCATCAGCACGCCGAGTCTCGCGCTCAGGGGCTCCTCCTTACACAACGGCGGCTGCGTTGCCTGGGCGCGCCGACACCGAGGACGTAGGTCGCGCCCGGGCTACCTCTCCTGCTCCTCCACCGACGCGTCGAGCGGCACCGGGTTCCACCGCAGCACACTCTCCGACTCCGTGTCCACGAGCAGCGAGAACGGCAGCGACGCGACGTATCGCCGGTCTCCGAGGAGCGGCAGGGTGACGTCGATCCTGACCGAGGCCGTCGCGGTGACCCGGCACCTGTCGTCCGGCTCGCACTCCGGCTCCGCGTACTCCCACGTGGCCGAGTCCACAATACGGTCGGCCAACACGTCACCGGCTATCTGCGTCAGGACGGGCAAGTCTCCGACGACCAGCTTCACCACCTCGTCGGACACGACGTCGACGTTGTCGGTGACCCAGCCCGTGACCACCCTCGTCGCGATGGCCTCCTGACTCCCGCCGCACGCCGCCGTCATGGCGAGGCCCAGAATCGCCAGGGCTGCCAGCATCAGCGCGTTGTTCCGAATCACATGAACACCTTTCCTTACACCACTGGCCGCTTTGCCTGCACCCACGAAGGCTACATCCACGGCCACGGGAGGCGGGCGTTGCGCGGGTCCGGAAACTCCGGGTGGTCGAGCAGGATGGCGAGCCGGTGGCGCAGCGCCTCCAGCTCCCGGGCGTGCAGCAGATCGACGATGGGCAGCATCGCGTCGTCGGCGCGGTCGAGCTTCTCCTGCAACCGGCACAGGTCCTGCACCAGCTCGTCCGGCACGGGCTCCCCCGCGAAGTCCCAGATGACGGTGCGCAGTTTGGGGTGCGGGTGGAACGTCAGGCCGTGGTCGATGCCCCAGACGCGCTCGGCGGCGTCGAGGATGGTGTGGCCCGCCTTGCGGTCGGCGTTGTTGGCCAGCAGGTCGAAGAGGCAGATGCGCGGGAACTGCTCCTCGTACTGCTCCCGCAGCGTGAAGTAATGGTCGCGGGCGTTGTGCTCGACGTAGCGCTGCATGGAGCCCTCGCCGTAGGGGCCGTCGCGCAGGATGGTCTTCGGGATGAAGTGCCAGCCGAGGGCCTCGGCCAGCAGGTACGACGCGTACTCGCGCAGGTGCAGGGTGCCGTGGGGGAAGTCCCACAGGGGCACCTCGCCCTTGCGCGGCTTGTAGATGGCCTTGACCTGCTCGCCGCCCTCATCCTGCAGGCAGACGAGGAAGGTGTAGTTGGAGCCGAGGGGCGTCAGGTCGCAGGAGACGGCCTCGCCATGTTCGAGTACCGGCTCATTGGGCCATGAAGGTGGTTCCTGCCAACCGGGCAACCGCTCGTCTCCTTCCGAACCAGCGCTCAAAACAGTTTGGGCCACATTAGACACAGGCCCGTTTGCGGGGTCAAGGCACGGCTTGCGGCGCAAGACGCCTAAACATTGACCGGGGCGCTGAGGACCGGCGGTCGTCGCAGCGGCCGCACGAGGCCTCCCAGCACGATGGTCACGAGCCACACCGCGACGGCAAGACCGAACAGGAGCGCATAGTCGGCGTAGAGGTCAAAGAGGACGCCGAAGATCCACGGCCCGCCGAAGGTGGCGAGGTTGTTGACCGTCTGCATGACGCCTCTGATCGCGCCAAGGTGCTGTCGCCCGAAGGTGTTGGCGACAAAGACCTGGCTCACGACAAAGAAGGCATTGAGGCCGAAGCCCAGGTAGAGCATGGTTGCGAACATCATGCCGGTGCTCTGGAACTGCGACACCAACGACACGAGGAAGAGGCCGCTGGCCACGATGCTGCATACGGCGAGGAACGGCCTCTGCGGGCCGTGGCGGTCGGCCAGCCCGCCGAAGACGAACCCCATGACGATGGCCGGCACGGCGTAGACGCTGATGGAGGCCGCGGCAGTCGTGGCGTCGAAGCCGAGCGAGATGAAGAAGGGCTGGAAGTTGGGGATCATCCCGCGGATGGCCAGCGTCGCCATGCCGATGGCCACCACGAGCATCCAGAACTGCGAGGTGTGGAGGGCCTCGCGGCGGGTGAGGCTGACCTCGGAGGCGGCGGAGACGCGCCCGCCGGGGCCGGGGGATGCCCCCCTCGCGCCTGCGGGCGTCTGCGGCGCCCCCGCCCGTGGCGGGGCTTCCTCCTTATCGCCGTCGGGGCGCAGGCCGACGTCCTCGGGCGAGCGGATGATGAAGAAGGCGCCCGGGCCCGCGAGCACGATGAGCGCGATGCCCATGATAAACCAGGCGTCGCGCCAGCCAACGGACTCGACCAGCGCCTGGAGGACCAGCGGGAAGAGCAGCGGCCCGACGGAGAAGCCCGCCGACACCGTCGCCTGCGCGATCCCGCGCTTCCGCACGAACCACTTCGGCACGACAACCAGCGCCATCGCGACCGTGAAGCGCCCGACGCCGCCAACGATGCCGAAAATGAAGATGTAGCCCAGCTCGCTGCCGGCGACCTTCATGTAGAGCAGCGACGCGCCGAACAGGAGGATGCCCACCAGGGCGAGGATGCGGGGGCCATGCCGGGTGTCCGCCCAGGGGCCCACAATGATGCCGAGGGGCGTCGTGACGATGGCGCCGACCAGCAGCGGCAGGAAGACGAGCGACCGGTCCCATTCGAGCTCCTCCTGCATGGGCGTCACGAAGACGCCAAGACCCCAGGACGTCATGCCGACGTTGAAGGCGCCAAATACGAAGCCGAATGCGACGATGACCCACCCGTAGTAGAAGGGCGTCCGCTGGGCGATGGAAGTCCTCATGGCGCCCTCTCGCCTGCGGTCGTCTCAACCGCGGCGGGCTGCACCCTCGGCCAGACCCACGCCATGACGATGAGCAGCGCGGCGCCGAAGACGTAGGCGCCGAGGACGTCGCTGGGCCAGTGCCGCTCCAGGTGCACGCGGGAGACGCCGACGAGCACAGGCCAGGCGAGCATGGCCGCCAGCAGCAGACGCCGGTGCGTCAGCCTCGTTAGCTTCGGCATGACGAGCAGCCAGAGGAGGCCCGATGTGAGCACGGCGTGCATCGTGTGGCCGCTCGGAAAGCTCTCGCCGCCGCCCGCCGGGTCCTCCAGCGGCCGCGGCCGGTCGACGACGTCCTTGAACACCTCGTTGACGCCCATCACCCCGAGGCCGATGAACACCAGCAGCCCGGCGCGCCAGCCGAGCAGCCAAGTGGCCAGCGCAGCCCCCGCCAGCATGGTTATCCACACGCCAAGCCGGTTGCCCGGCACCGAGACGGCCTCCATGAAGGCGTCGTAGGCGGGGGCGGAGAAGCCGAGGAGCCACGAGGCGATCGCGCGGTCCCAGCCGAAGGACGGCTCCCGGCTCGCAAGGACGGCCAGCACGGCAAGGACGGACGCAAGCAGGACGAGGGTCACAGTCGGCCAGTGGCCGGGGCGCCAGCGGCGGATGGCTGTCGTGCCCGGCGCGGCCCCGGTGGTGTCCAAATGCGTTCCTGCCTACGGAAGGATGCCCAAGAGGGTACTCGACGGCGGGATGGGCGGCAAGCTACGGGGCGCCGTCCTCCGGCGGCAGCGTTTCCAGGTGATCGAGGAACTGCTGGTAGGTGGAGAACTCGCGGATGCGGAGGACGAAGTCGCCGACGCTGTCCGTGTGCGCGCGGAAGCGGCGCACCTGCGCGCCGATGGGGCTCGACGACGCGGGGCTCTCGGCGTAAGCGCCGTGGAAGGCGAAGTAGGCCTGATTGAGCACGCGTATCGCGTACCCGTGCTCGACGAAGCGCTGCCGGCGCTCCTCCATGTAGGCTTCGGCCTCGTCGACCTTGCCCTCCTCGAGGAGCTCGTCGGTGCGCAGGCGCGTCTCCCGCATCTCGGCGCCAAAGTCGAACTCCGGGGGCTCCGGCGGCGGCGCGCCCGGCGGCTCGGCGGGGGGTGAGGGCGGCGGGGGCGGCGCCTCGCCGAGGGCCAGCAGCGCCAGGTCGCCCAGCTCGCGGCCCGCCAGGTCCGCGGCGGTCTCGTTCAGCGAGGCCATCTCCGGGGAGTCGTAGTAGGCCTGCCCCAGCGGGTGGAAGAACCAGTAGTGGTGGAGCCACTCGTGGGCGATGGTGTGCACGGCGGAGCGGAAGGACTGCGAGTCGGACACCAGCGCCGGGTATGTCGCGACGCCGCCGATGCGGGTGACGACGGCGGAACGGTCCAACTCCGGCCCGGCGGCCGCCTCGAGCTGCTCCATCCGGAGCGGCGTGATGTCCGCTTCCAGCAGGCGCGACTCCACGTTGGCGATGCGCTCGCGCGGCGAGACGACGATGAGCCGGGGCACGCGGGTGATCTTGAAGGAGACGGGCGGGAAGAGCGGACGCAGTGGCCCCCAACTGCGCTCCAGCCCCTCCTCGCGCAGCACGTCGGAGACCGCAGATCCGATGGTCCACTCGACGATGTCCGCGAGGGAGTCGCGCTCGCGGCGCAGGCGGTCGAGCTCCGCCTGGAGGTCGGCGGCGAGGGGGTTGGCGGCGGCGCCCTCCTGCGCGACGGCCAGCCGCAGCGAGCCCTCGATGCGGCGCGCGCGGTCGCCAAGTTCAAAGTAGCGCTCCACTGCCGCGCGGCGCTCGCTCTCGAACGGGACTCCGCCCGGGAGCAGGTCGAAGAGCGCGTCCTGGGCGCCGTCCAGCAGGTTGAGGCCCATCCACTCGACAAGGCCGAACCGGTCGCGGAAGACGGCCTCCTCCGTCGGCGTGCGGCGGACGGTGTCGGCGTCGAGGACCAGCGCGAGAAGCACGAAGAACGCGGCCAACACAGTCCACCGGCGCACGTGGACGCGGCGGCGCA
The DNA here is from genome assembly GCA_026713825.1 of Chloroflexota bacterium. Classification (NCBI taxonomy): domain Bacteria; kingdom Bacillati; phylum Chloroflexota; species Chloroflexota bacterium. The sequence continues at coordinate 8,550 of JAPONS010000093.1, forward strand.
CGGCAGCGCTAAGCTCGCGGGTCCGGCGCCACGCGTGCAGGTCTCGCATAGTCCCATTATGCGGGCGCGGGGCCGTTTGACACCCCCAAACGCCCATGCTAGATTGGAATTGCCCGCCAACCACTCCGTGCGCAGCCCTTTGGCGTGTCACGTCACGGACACGCGGCGGCGGAGCCTTCCACGAGCAATTGGCCTCATGCGTTTCGGCATTTCAACAGCACTCAGTCGAAGCGGCAGCGGCCCCTGCCCCCAGTCCCCTCACCCCGGTCAGCGCGCCCGTCAGGGCCTGAATCTCGAGAAGGAGCGCCGCAATGGATGACGACCAGCTGGTAGATATGGAGCGGGTGCTGGAGAGCATTCGGGAGGCGGACGTCATCTCCATCCTGTTCACCATGTTCCGCAAGAGCCTGGTGATCGACGTGCGGCCCCACCACGCCGAGCCGCCCTTCGTGCGCATCGCGCCGCAGTCGCGGGGGCCGGAGGACCGGCTGCGCTACATCCGGCGGCAGCGGCCCAGCCTGCCGCGCCCCACCAAGGTCACCATGTTCCCCTGGTCGAAGAGCGTGGGCAGCTTCGAGCGGCTCGGCATCCATGAGGCGCTGCGGGCGCGTGCGGAGGCGACGGGCTACTTCCCGGCGGTCGACGAGTGCGTGCACGCGCTGCAGGAGCTGTTCAAGCTGGAGCGGCAGGAAATGGTCGCCGTCATCCGCGGCGAGAACTACTACACGGTGTGGTCGCGGGCGTAGGGGAGCGGAACACTCCCGCGCCTAGCGGCCGTAACGGTCAATCAGTTCCTGGAGACCCTTGCGTCCTATTTGCGTCTGCTTGACGCCCAGAATCACACCCAGAACCTTGTCCGCAAGATCTTCCGACTTGTCCGGGACGATAGTGGTCCGGCGTGTGGATTCTCCCGGAAACACCTTCCACATTAGGAATCCATGGTTTGCTCGTCGCTCTATTTGCCAGCCATCTTTGAGCAATAGCTCTGCTAAGGCCTTGCCGGAAATCGCAATTGGCATGGGCTAGAGGGGAGCTCCTACTGTCACGTAGGTATTTGCTGCATATTCCTGTCCAACGTCTGCGACGCGCAGGGGTTTGATGCCACGCTCGCTCAAGAAATCCTCAATGCCGCCCATCTTGTCGACGCCATTGACGTGCAGGTCGACAAGTTCGTAGAGCTCCTTGCGTACGTCCTCAAAGGTATCCGCGCACGTGGCTGTGCCCAATTCAAGACACTCGCCAGTCCACTGATCCCCCTCTTGATCGAACTCAGCGGTGAGGATCAGCACCTCTGTCACGACCCTCTCTGAATAATGGAGCATGGCAAAGCTCTCGCGAAGCATACATCCACCTCCTCATTCCAGAACGTTGCACAGCTCAGGCTGGTTCCTTATCGCGCGTTTGCGTCCGCGGGCCGTGCGAGTCGTTTGCTACGCGCTCGCGCCGGCCTTGTACTGCTCCACCACCTTCTGCGTGAGGTTGCCGGGCAGCGGCTCGTAGTGGTCGACTTCCATCGTGAACGTGGCGCGCCCCTGCGTCAGCGAGCGCAGGTCCAGGGCGTAGCGCTGCACCTCCGGCAGCGGCACGTTGGCCTCCACCACCGTGTGGCCGTCCTCCTGCGGGATCATGCCGAGGATGCGCCCCCGCTTGCTGTTCAGGTCGCCGATGATCTCGCCCGTGTAGGCGTCCGGCGTGTTGACGCGCAGCAGCATGACGGGCTCCAGCAGCACCGGCGACCCCTCCGCGAAGGCCTTCTTCATCGCGAAGTAGCCACACGTCTCGAAGTCCATGCTGGCCGAGTCGACGGGGTGGTAGCTGCCGTCGTACAGCACCGCCTTGGTGTCGACAACGGGGAAGCCCGCGACGATGCCCTCGGCCCACGCCCGGCGCACGCCCTTCTCCACGGCGGGGATGAACTCCCTTGGCACCGACCCGCCGACCACCTCCGTGGCGAACTCACCCTCTGGATTCTGCGCCGGCTCCACCCGCAGCAGGATGTGGGCGAAGTGGCCGTGGCCGCCAGACTGCTGCTTGTGGCGGTGCTCCACCCGCGTGG
>JAPONS010000094.1 GCA_026713825.1 Chloroflexota bacterium
CGGACTTCGCCCACGCCAACCTGCTGAACCACGAGGTCGCCCACTACCACCTGGCCTTCGAGGTGGGGCCCTTCTGGCTGGTGGAGGGCGGCGCCGACTTCGTGCTGGCCTACCGGGAGGCGTGGGACGGCACGGAGGACTGGGAGGGCCAGGTCGAGTTGTTCGAGGGCAACGAGTTCGCGGGCCGCCAGTGGTGCGTCGACAACGGCGTCACCAACGTCGCGGCGCTCGCGGGGTCCGGCGAGTTTGAGAACCCGTGCGGCTACGCCCTCGGCCGGTATCTCCTGACCAGCCTGTTCAATACGATTGGAGCGGATGCGTTCTCATCGGCGATGCAGGAGTTCTATGAACGGTATCTGGACTTTCAGCACCACCCAACCGATGAACAGGTCTATCGAATCTTCCTCAAGCACACGCCCGCCGACCGGGAGGAGGCGTTCCTGGACGTGTACCGCAGTCTCCACGGCGGGCCGTTTGTCGACGGGGATTGACTGCGTCACAGGCCGCCGAGCTGCATATCGGGCGGTTGTTGGCAGACTCGCAGGCGGCCCAGTTGGCGCCTCCTCCGCTCTCCTCCTCACGGGTGGAGACCGTGGGCGGGACGCGGTTGTCGCCCGTACCGAGCAGTTGCACGAATGCCTGCGCCGCATCGGCTACGGCAATCGACGCTCTGGCATGCGGTGCATCCTCAAGACGGGTACCGACACCAAGGTAGCGCAGGCCGCCCGTTTCGTGGGGACCGCCACCGCGCAGCGAATGAACTCTGACGGTCTCGTGCCAAGCGTCACCGTGCTCAGGGAGCAGGTCGCTACCGGCAATGCGCCGCATGTCATCGAAATGGGTGAGCCACTTCTCGATGAGCGCCCGATAACGGATGACCCTTCCGCGTTCTTGGTCCCGGCCAATGGCAGCTTCGCTGCAATTGCACGAGGTGCTTGTCGCCCGGCCCTTGCCGAAGAGGTATGGCTTGACCTGAAGGGCTCGCACGCCGCGAACCCTGGCTCCGGCTTCAAGGGGCTATCGCCGGGCGGCGACATCGCTGACACCCGCTGGGTCATCACCCAGATCCAACCAGGTGTTCACCTGAATCCTCGTTGGGTGGTGGCGGAAGAACCGATGAAGTCCGCCCGCCCCATTGAACGGGCGGGTGATCACAAGTTCTCAGACGTCATTCAGTTGGGCAGTAACGAACTCCCCATCCTGACCGCCTCAATTGGCCGCATCGCCGTGCCGCACCCAACGCACCCTATTCGAACGTCGACCCGTCCTCTCCCACCCACTTGAGGATGAGCGCATTGAGGGCGCCGTCAGCCTTCATCGACGCCAGGGCCTCGTCAAGCCTGCCCTTCAGGCCGCTCCCCTTGCGGACGCCGATGCCCAGTCCCCGGTCCAGCGGCACCGATGGCCCCACGATGGCCAACCTGCCATCGAACTCCGCAAGCTTTTCCACCCCATAGCCGTGGTCCACGAGGACGGCGTCCACCTCGTCCGTGAGCACCGCATCTACGGCGTCCCTCGATATGTCGATTGGCACGAAGGGGACGCCCAACGCCGTGAGATGGTCAGAGTAGATGGTGTTGTCCGTCACGCCAATCGTGCCCCGGGCGGCCGCGCCGCCCTCGCCGGCCCTGGCAACGTATACGGACGGGGTTGGCGGGTAGTACGCTTCCGTGAAGTCGATCAACTCCTCCCGCTTGGGGGTGATGCTCATGCCGGAGAGTATGGCGTCAAACTCTTCCGCCACGAGGTCGGGAATCATCGTTTCCCAGTCATTCAAGGCCCACGCGCACACCAGGCCGGCGCGCCGGCACAGCTCGTCTCCCAACTCCCGCTCCAGGCCGTCAATCTCGCCCTCTTCGTTGATGAAGTCAAAGGGATGGTAATTGCCGATCGTGGCAATGACCACCAGGTCGGTTCCCCCACAGGCGGCCAGCAACGGCATGAGGGCCGCCAGCAAATACGCTCCCAGCGCGGGCAGGAACCGGCCCTTTGGCTTCGGGCACTGCCATACGAAGCCGCCCATGCTCGTGCCTCCTCTGTTTCTACTCTCGAGTCGGGACGCCAAGCACGTCAGTCGTCGCGCAGGCGTGCCGGCCCCAGGCTGCCGGCCGGTTCCGGCGGCGCCCTCCGGTGCTGATGGTAGGGCCGAGCCGGGCCACGCGCCCAGCGCCATGTGGAGGTGCGCCGGGGGCCAATGGCCGAGGGACCTCCGCCCATGGCAGGCCGGACACCGGCTGCAAAGGCTTGAGCCGCTCCGGGAAGTCTCGGGGAAATGGCGGGTGTCGCTGCTGGAAAGATTGCGCCGTGGCAGCATGGCGGGGACCGTCCGCGGGACTCACCGGCAACCGCCCCGGTCCAGACGGGGCCGCGGCAACACCCCGTCCCCCATGAGTGCGGCATCCCCTGCGTCCGGGAGAAATCGAACCGCTCCACGGCCCGTTGCCATTCGTCCTCCTCCTCCCGGCGCCAGCCGGAGCCGAAGACGTAGCAGGTAGCCCGCCAGCCCCCGCTCGCGGTACCGGTCCTCCGCCACAGACGCCAGATGCTGCGTGAACGCGTCGGCGTCGATGTACCAGCCTGAGGAGAACGACAGCCCGTCGTGCCTCATCACCCACACGTTCGTTGGCTCGAAACGGATCGCCGCCTGGAGCGCCGCATCGCGGGACCACCAGCACCCGCGCAGCTCGCGCTCACTCCCCGCAACAACCGCCAGGTCGTGATAATGCCTCACAGCGCTTACGGGACCGTGACGCCCGTACACGGTTCCGCAAGAACCCGCGCATCCGCCGACGTCGACATGAAGCACTGCACGCACACCTGCCCAGGCCCCGGCTCCAACCGCTTCCATTCATGCGCCCCCGTGCCCAACGGAAATGCAGGCCGTGTCGCCTCCATATCCTCCTCCTCTCCTGCTTCGATGTACCGCTTCATCAGTGACCACAGTTGCCCGACCACGAACAGGATCCCGAACACCCGCAGCCCTTCGAGGAACCCCTGGCTGAGGGGCAGCAGGAAGGACAGCCCAACCACCACCAGGCCCAGGAACCCCAGCACCAGCGAGAACAGATAGCGCCTCATGCCTACCACCTCCCAGACCACACGATCCAGCTCGCAATGCTTGCGACCATCATCCAGACAAACATCGCAGGACCGAGCGGCAACCAGCCCCCCGCCGCCATGACGGGGATGATGGCCACCGCGATCACCTGGACGCCGCCCGACCAGTCGCCGCTCCTGTAGGACACGTACAGAGCCCCGCCCGCCAGCCCGACCACCAGGAGCGTCGACTCGAAGATCTCCGGCCCCTGCTCCTAGTCGCTGCGTTCCGCACGCGGCCGAGGGTCTTCCGGCCCCAGCCGCTATTCCCGCGACAGGCCGTGCCGCCCGTCCTCCAGCCAGGGCGCTGCCACCTGCAAATAGTCCTGGCCGTGTTCCGTGGGCAGCCCGTCCTCCAGGAGCGGGACGCCCCACGCGCTCTGCAGCCGCCCGAAGGACGTCCGCGGCATGTCCGCCACCGCAGAACAGCCCTCGCCGACTCCTTCACGGTCCGGCAGCGCCGCCGTCTTGACCCTGCCGTTACTGGACGCTATACCGGGGCGGGCGTCCGCCATCGCACCGCCCCCTGGCACGTAGAAGAACGCAAGGCCAGGACCATCGCCGGCCGGTTGGCCGCGACCCCGTCCCGGCCCGCACACTGCGCCGTCGCATCGAAGTACACTGGCAGGATCCCGATGAACTCCGCATCGCCCTGCGTGCCCACGACCGTCGCTATCTGTTGGGTGCCATGGCGGCGCAGCCCCGTTCCACCACGTGGTGCACCGCCACCCGGCCCAGCCCGTCGCAGCCGGCGCGGAAGGCGTACTCCACCGCCGTGCCCCAAGGCAGGGGGTCTCCGGTCCGCACGGTGTCGGCGGCCGTGCCAGCGTCCGCCGGATGGCCCGGCATTCAACGCCACCGCCGTGCGTGCACCAACAGCACCACCGCCACGAGAAGGGCCAGGACAACGATGAGGGCCTGCACCGCCGATGTCATCGTTCCGTCACCGCGAGAGCCGGATCTGCCGCAGCGCGCCCTTTCGGGGACGTCGCCAGCGTGAGGTCGCCCGAAGCGCCACGGCGCCCCAATCGCAATCCGCCGACCAATCCCACCAGCGGGACGAGCGCGAGTCCTCGCCTCAACACATCAGCCTCCCCCGGGCCCGCGACGGCCGGGCGTTGCGATCGCCGCCACCAGCACGACCAGTCCCAACACCAGGGACGCCAGGCCCATGATGACGAGGTCCGCGACCCCTCCACCGCCGGCCGCCGATGCGAGCAGCGCCCACGCGCCCAGCGCTGCCGCGGCGGAGATCAGCCCCGTGGACACCGCCAACAGGGTCCAGCGTTCCATCATGCCCTCCCGTGAGTCGAACCCCGGCGCCGCGGCGGGGACACGACACCATAGCCGGGATGGTCGTCGCGGACGCGGGCCCCCGCGGCGGCGGGTTGTCCTTCCACGCCGCCGCCCGGGCAACCCAACCGGGTGCCCTTGAACTGGGCCGACGCCTGACACGTGACGGTCCAGGCGCCGACCGGTTCAGGCAGCGACGGGCCGCACGCCCGCTCCCGTTGCCATTCCGGGTACCCGCCCACGCCCTGCCCTCGCAACGGCCGAGGGCCGCCAACCACCACCTTCCGCGTGCCCACAGTCTCCTCCTATACCCGCCAGGTGCAGCCTAGCCGGCAGTGGCGCGCCATGCCGGGACGAGCGCCGTCACCCGGGATCCGCGGGACCTCGACTTCCCCGACGCACGATGCGCTCCGAATGGGGCCCACGCAGAGGCGCCGTTCTCCAGGATCCCCTGCATCAATTCCACCAACCACGTTGGCAACGAGCCCTCCACCTTCCCGGCCGTTCATGCCCACGGACGCCCCGCCAATCGCCACCGCCACGACCCCTGCAGGGCATGCCGCGAGGGTCAGGATGGCCGCCCGCCCTCCGGCTGTGCCGGTCGTGCGGACGCAGTCCAGTCTCTCTGCGGTCTCGGCACCGGCGGCCCCACGCATCCGGCCTCCCTGTCCGCTAGCGGGTAGCGATGCCAGGGCTCCTGCTCAGCGCCTTCACGGGCGTGTCCCAGGCGCGAATCACCGAGCTCCTGGTGGTCTCGATAAGGCCGTCCGGGGGCAGCCAGCCCCTCGCCGGTTGGCCGACACCGGTACACTTCGAAGACGCGACCGCGCAACCCACGCGGAGTGCCGAACATGGGCGAAACGGCCGACACCACCCGGCCCGCCATTTCCCGGTTATGGACGATGATCTGCCTCCAGCCAGTGATCGGGCGCCATCCCCGGGCGGCCGCCCGATCACTGGCGCATCTTGGGATTGCTCCCGCCACCGCCGTCGTGCACCTGGTCTCGCCAAGCCGACCCCTCCGCAGACCGCGGGCTGCATGCCGCGCCGGTCTCATGGCTCGCAGCAGGGCGCGAATGCCCGGACCCGCATCCCCTCTACGACTTCCAGAGCGGACCTGGCGACCAGCGCGAACCCTATGCCCTTCGCGATGGTGCCGTCCTCAGCGTAGTCATACTTGTAGGTGTTGATCCCCTCAATAGCCCCGTCCATGGTCAAGAGCGGACCGCCGCTGACGCCGGCGTTCATGCCCGCGTCGGTCTGGATCACCCAGCTGAGCAGTCGGCGTTCATACTGGAGGGCCGACACGACGCCCCGGGTGACGCTGGCGGGGCCTTCGAACCCCAAGGCGTAGCCCATGAGCCCCACGTCCTCGCCCACCTCCACCTCCGCCCACGACAGCACGGTGAACTCGCCGCAGCAGATGGACACCAGAGCCAGGTCCCGCATCGTGTTGACCTCCTCCACGCGGCCGACGTAGCGTTCGGTGTCCTCCACCGTCACGGCCACCGTGCGGAACCCGTCCACCACGTGCGCATTGGTCGCGATGAACCCGATGCCGTCAGCCGCCGCGAACAGGACGCCGCTCCCTTTGCCCAGCCCCTCGCCGTCGGTGAGACGGACGACCGCCGGACGCGCCCCGTACACCATCTGCGCGAACCGGTCATGGAAGGGCGTGGGGGTCGCGGTGGGCCACGGCGTGGGCGGGGGTGTCGCCGTGGGTGCTGGCGTCGGCAGCGGCGTGGGGAAGGTCACCGGCGTGGCCGTGGGCGCGGGTGTGGGCAGGGCCAGGGGCGTGGGCGCCAGCTGCGGCGTCGCCGTGGGTGCCGGCGTCGGTGGAGGCGGCGGAAGCGGCGCCTGCACCATGGCGGGGATGTCCGCTGGGGTGCACAGGCGGCCAGCGCCATCAGGAGGGCAAGCATGCCCCACCACGTCCGTTGCTTCATTCCAGCGCTCCCGCGCACCATTCGCTCCTTCTAGCGGCGATCCAAGGGTCCGGCCACACGCCGTCTGCCCGCGCGGGGCGTGGCGCCACGCCCTGCGCGCCACCCGCCTCCCCTCGTTCCCAGGTCCCGTTGGCGCCGGTGCGTGACGGCAACCGCGTCTTCGCCCCCCGGGCGATGGAAGAGTACCGCCGTCCATTTCCGGGGCGGCGCTGATGACGGCACGGCCCACCAGCCGGGGAGGGCTGAAGGGCCCGGTTGTCCCGCTGCGCTCTTCCTTGCCCGGCGGGCCGCGCCGCCGCCTTCGCGCTGCGGGGCGGGGCCCTCGCGGCCCCTTCCGCCCCGTGTGTGGGGCATGCCCGCGTCACCCTTCGTGGCCCCGGCCCCGCGGGCCCCTCAGCAGGGCATCGCCAGCCGTCTGACCCATGCCGTCAAAGGGACGGCGCCGGGGCACTCCCATAAACCCCGGCGCCGCCGCCTGGGGCAGTTTCGCGTCATGCCCAGGACGGAAAGGGGGCCTAACGGATCGGGACACGCGGCGCGGCCAGGGCTGTGTGTCCCGATCCCGGCGTCGGTCTGGGCGCATCCTTTCGGCATCGGCCAACCCATGGGGGTGCACGCCCCCGCACCTGTGTCCCTCCCGCAGTGCGCGGACCCAACCCTCGGCGCCGGCACAGGATTCCCGTCCGGCTTCGCGCACCCAGTGACCGTAACGACGGTACCGCAAAGTCTCTATGACATGCGTATCATCCACGAAGTCTTCTGTATGGTTTTCCGTAAAATACTGTATAATTCCTCACACACTGGGCCGCGCGAAGCCACCGCCGCGCCCTGCGCCGAAGGGGGAAGAGATGCCCCAACCAGTCGAGCGAGACCGGGACTTCGAGGCGCTGCAGGAACGCCTGTCGCGCCTGAGCGAGGCCAGCCTGCGCATCAACGAGAGTCTGGAATTCGACACCGTGCTCCAGGGGGTCCTCGACGCCGCCCGCTCCCTGACGGCGGCCCGCTACGGGGGGATGACCCTTTTCGATGACGGGGGCGGCGTGGGAGACTTCCTGTCCTCCGGGCTGACCGCCGAGGAGGCCGACGAGCTGTGGCGCATGCCCGAGGGGCTGCCGATCTTGCAGGCGCTGACCGACATTTCCGAGCCCATGCGGGTGCCCGACCTGGAGGAGCACGTCCGGGCCCTGGGCTTCACCGCCTTCCGCATCCCCCTGCCGGTGTGGGTCTTCCGCTTCATGGCGGCGCCCATGTTCCACCGGGGCGTCCGGGTGGGCCACGTCTTCGTGGGAGACAAGGACGGCGGGGGGGAGTTCACCCGGGCCGACGAGGAGACCCTGGTGATGTTCGCCTCCCAAGCGGCGCTGGTCATCGCCAACGCCCGCACGCACCGGGAGGAGCGGCGGGCCAGGGCCGACCTGGAGACGCTGGTGAACACCTCGCCGGTGGGCGTCGTGGTCTTCGACGCCCGGACCGGGGGGATGGTCTCCTCCAACCGGGAGGCCCTGCGTATCGTGGACGGCCTGCGTGACGAGGACCAGGCACCGGAGGACCTGCTGGAAGTAGTCACCTGCGTCCGTTCGGACGGGCAGGAGGTGTCCCTCAGGGAGCTGCCTCTGGCCGAGGCGCTCCGGGGCGGGGAGACGATCCGGGCCGAGGAGGTGGTGATCCAGGTCCCCGACGGACGGCGCGTCGGCGTCCTGCTCAACGCCACCCCCATCCACGCGGAGGAGGGCGGGCTGGCCTCCTTCGTCGTCATCCTCCAGGACCTGACCCCCCTGGAGGAGCAAGAGCGGCTGCGAGCGGATTTCCTGGCCATGGTGAGCCGCGAGCTCCGGACGCCCCTCACCTCCATCAAGGGGTCGATCACCACCCTCCTGGAGGCTGCTGGCAAGCTGGACCCCGCCGAGACGACCCAGTTCTTTCATATCATCCGCGACCAGGCGGACCACATGCGGTTCCTCATAGGCGACCTGTTGGACGTGACCCGCATCGAGACGGGCGCACTCTCGGTGGAACCTGAGCCCTCGGAGGTGCAATCCCTGTTGGACGAGGCGGGGAACAGATTCGCGGCCAGCGGCGCCGGGACCCCCCTGCACCAGGAATTGGCGCCGGACCTGCTCCCGGTGATGGCCGACCGGCGTCGCATCGTCCAGGTGCTCGGCAACCTGCTTTCCAACGCCGCCAGACACTCCCCCGACGCGTCGCCGATCTTAGTGAAGGCCGTACGGGCCGGTGTGCACGTGGCCGTCTCCGTCACTGACCAGGGCCGGGGCATCCCCGCGGACCTGCTGCCGGGGCTCTTCCGCAAGTTCTCGAGAGCAGCCGGCGTCGACGGGTCGGGCCTGGGGCTCGCCATTTGCAAGGGTATCGTGGAAGCCCACGGAGGCCGCATCTGGGCGGAGAGCGACGGGCCGGGGCTGGGGGCCCGATTCACCTTCACTCTGGCGACAGCGGAGGCCGCAACCGCTCCCGGTCCAGCCTCCCCGCAGTCTCGTCCGGCGGGCCGGGGCAGGGTCCGCATCCTGGCCGTGGACGACGACCCGCAGACGCTGCGGTACATCCGGAACGTCCTCACGAGAGCGGGCTACGTGCCCATCGTGACCGGCGACCCCGCCGACGTGCCCCGCCTCCTGGCGGAGGGGCGGCCCCACCTGGCGCTCTTGGACATGGCGCTGCCGGGGAGCGATGGGGTCGCGCTGATGAACGACATCCTGAGGACCGTGGACATTCCGGTAATCTTCCTGTCGGCGTACGGCCAGGATGAGACGGTCGCCCGGGCCTTCGACATGGGGGCTGCCGACTACGTGGTCAAGCCCTTCTCGCCAACGGAACTGGCTGCGCGGATCAGGGCGGCCCTCCGGAGACGACTGGAGCCCCTCGAGGGCGAGCCGTCGGGTCCCTACGCCGCATCGGGGCTGGGCATCGACTACGCCGAGCGGCGGGTGACGGTCGCCGGTGAGCCGGTGGCGCTGACGGCCACGGAGTACGCCGTGCTCTACGAGCTGGCCGTCCATGCCCCGCGGGTGCTCACCCACCGGGTGCTGCTCCAGCGGGTCTGGGGACCGGAGCGGGTTGGCGAGCCCTGGCTGGTTCGGGACGTGGTGAAACGGCTCCGCCGCAAGCTCGGGGACGACGCAGGCCGTCCCGCCTATCTCTTCACCGAGCCCCGGGTGGGATACCGGTTGGCCACGGGGGAAGACGCGGGAACGGGAGCGCCGTAGGCCAGGGCCATGCCGGCGAGGATGCCGCCTGGAAGCATCCTGCGCTGGGCCGGGCCCGGAAACCGGCGGCCACCCGATGGACTGTCCCGCGCCGCCAAGGGCACGACCTGCGTCCCGGGGTCCCCGGTGATGCTGTGAAACGGCCTGCCTCCCGTGACGCCGCCCGGGGTCGGCCAGAGCGCGGGCGGGCGTGGCCGCGCGGCAGACGCCGCTCGACGGATCCCCACCGCGCTCCCGGCGCTTCCTCGGTGACCGTTACGCCGTCCACACAGACTATATCGGCCACTAGGTCGTTCTCGCCAACTGTGGTGAGACCGGGAGAGTCCCTCGTCGTGCGCATAGCCGTTGCCAACTACGGCGGCATCGGCCAGTTGGTGGAGACGTTCCCGGCCGACTTCACCTTCGTGGAGTCCAGTCCGTCCGTGACGCCGTCCGATCGAACCCTGACCTTCAACCTGGTGGGTGACACCGCCGTGCACTACACGCTCACAGCGCCGGCCGCGGCCGGGAGGAAGTCCGGCTTTTCGGGAACCCTTGTTCCGGCGGAGGGAGCCGGAGTGTCTACCGGAGGCTCCTCCTCGGTGGCTGTCCGCAGTGCCTCGTCCGGCGGGGGCAGCGGTTTCGGCGGGGGCGGGACGAGCGCCAACCAGCCTCCCAGGGTCCGGGAGGGCACAACAGCCACCCGGTCGGTCGCGGAGAACGCCGAAGCCGGCACTCCTGTCGGCGACCGCTTCGAAGCCTTCGACAACGACAGCACGACGATCACGTACACCCTAGCCGGGAAGGACGCCCGGCGCTTCGCGATCGACCCGGAGACGGGCCAACTGTCGGTGGCCGCCGGTGCGGGCCTGGACTTCGAGGCCAAGCGCACCCTCACGGTGACCGTGTCCAACGTGGACGATGCCGGCGTGGTGACCCTGGCCCCGGCCGCCCCAGCCGTCGGGCAGCTGCTCTCGGCGTCCCTCTACGAGCCAGACGGCGACGTGACCGGCGTCGTCTGGCAATGGGAGCGCTCCCAGGACCTGGCCACGTGGCTCTCGGCGCCCGGCGACGGGTGGACCTACACGCCGTCGGAGGCCGACGCGGGCCACTACCTGCGGGCGACGGTCTCCTACGGCGACGTCCATGACGCCAACAAGCGCGCCCACGCGGTGACGGCCGAACGCGTGCCTGCACCGCCTTCCCCGGTGCCCACGGCCACGGCCACGGCAACAGCCACATCTGTCCCGCCGGCCCCAACCGCCACGGCAGTGGCCACGGCAACGGCGACGGCGGTGCCGCCGCCCCCCACGGCCACGGCGATCATCGTCACGCCAACGCCGCAGCCGCCAGCGCCGGTTCCCACGGCGACGGCGACGGTCGCGGGAGCGGAGGACGGCGGATTTCCCGTATGGGTAGGCGTCCTGATCCTGCTGGCGGCGCTGGTGCTTGCGGGCGTCGTGATATTCGCCTTCATCCCACGTCGCTAGGCGGCTCGCGTCAAGGAGGGCACGGCATGGAGGCCGGAGGTCTCCCGCCGTGCCCTACCTGGCAACCGGCGGGACACCCTTCGCGAGGCATCGAGCCCCAATCGCGCACCGCGTCCGTCCTGCTCACCGCGCGCTGACGGCTCCGGTAGGGGCGCGCGGCCCGGAGCGCCACGGCTTCGTCATGGGCGGGTGCGGACGAGGGCCAACCCTGCGTCGTTGTTCCCGAGGAAGCGCGGCAGCGAACACGGCCCGCTCCCCGACCGGCCCCCGCCATCGGTTGCGTTACCGTCGCCTTCGACAGGAGACTGCCGCCCGCCGCCAGCGCCTCCCCCTTGCCCCGGAGGGACGAGCGCCGCCCTCGACCGGCCCGAATGTCGTGGGTTCTCCTGGCGGCCGACCCTGGCCAGCGCGGCTTTTGCGGCGGCGCCGGGCATCCCGGGGAACTGGGTTCGCGCGCATCCGGGCCGCGGGCCCACCGGGGCGGTCCCGCCGACTCGAGACACCGGGCCCTCCGGCGGCGGGCTCGAACCCCCCGGCACGTGGAGCCGACCGGTCCGACGAAGTTGCGGTCGCCGGGCCGGGAGTGCTCCGGAGCGGCGGCGACCCCTTCCCCCGGCCGCCCACCGGCGCGGCCGGCGTTTGCGCCGTCACGGCATTCTGCTAGACTACCCTGAAGCCTCAGGGCAACGGAGGAACGCCGCCATGGGAGTGCCCATCTCGCAAGCGTGGACGGTGGCGTGGCACGTCATGCGGCAGCGCGTGGCCGGCCGCAGGCGGTACCCCCTGGTGCTCATGCTGGAGCCCCTCCTGCGCTGCAACCTCGCCTGCGCGGGCTGCGGGAAGATCCAATACCCGCCGCACATCCTGAGGCGCGCCCTCACCGTCGCGGAGTGCATGGCCGCGGTGGAGGAGTGCGGGGCGCCCATCGTCAGCGTCCCCGGGGGGGAGCCCCTCCTCTACCCGCACATCGGCGAACTGGTGGAGGCCCTCACGCGCCGCGGGAAGTACGTCTACCTCTGCACCAACGCGCTCTTGCTCAAGGAGAAGCTCGAGGCGGGGGTCTTCACCCCCTCCAAGCGCCTCAGCTTCAGCGTGCACATGGACGGCCTGCGGGAGGACCATGACGCCTCGGTCTGCCGGGACGGGGTGTACGACGTCGCCGTGGAGGCCATCCGGGAGGCGCGGCGGCGGGGCTTTCGCGTCACCACCAACACGACCCTCTTCAACACGGCCGAACCCCTGCGGGTCCGGGCCTTCTTCGATGCGATGATGGACCTGGACGTCGAGGGCATGACGGTGTCCCCGGGGTACACCTACGAGCAGGCGCCGGACCAGGACGCCTTCCTGGAGCGGGAGCGCACCCAGGAGCTCTTCGCCGGCGTCCTCGGCGGCAGGAAGCGGCGCTGGCGCTTCAACCAGTCCCCCCTCTTCCTGCAGTTCCTCATGGGCAAGCGGGAGTTCGAGTGCACGCCTTGGGGCAACCCGCTCTACACCATCTTCGGCTGGCAGCGCCCCTGCTATCTGCTGCAGGACGGCTACGCCGCAACCTTCCGGGAGCTGATGGACGAGACGCCCTGGGAGGAGTACGGCCGGGCCAGCGGCAACCCCAGCTGCCGGGACTGCATGGTGCACTGCGGCTACGAGCCCTCCGCCGTCCACGCGACCTTCGCCACCTGGCGCGGCCTCCGGGACACGGCCGTCTCCACCCTCACCGGAAGGCTCTGAGCCATGGACGAGGCGCACGCGTCCACCGGCGCCACGGGGCGGGCCGACGGCGGCGTCGCCGCCCTCATCGACTGCGCCTTCCACTACCGCGGCGACGTCACCATCCGCACGGCCGACGGCGGCGCGGTGACCGGGTTCCTCTTCAACCGCAACGCCCGGGCCGACGACCCCTTTGTCCAACTGTTCGAGGCCCGGAGCGGCCGCGCGGTCACTATCCCCTACTGCAGCGTCACCGACGTGCTGTTCACGGGGCGCGACCCTGCCGCGGCGTCGCTCCGGCGCTTCGCCGACCAGCGGGGCCGGCGGGGCGCGCCGGCCCACGACGGCCGGGCAGCGCCCCCGGCCGGGGAGGACCGGCATGGGGTCTGTGTCGGGCGGGTCTCCCCTCCTGACCACCGCCCCGCCCCGCCGCGAGCTGGGGGGGCTGGGCTCTGGTGACGCGCACACGCGCGTGGGCGTCGTCGGCATCGGCCACGGCGCGGGAGCCCAGGTCGCCGGCCTGCTGGACGCCGCGCCGTGCCGGTTGCTCGTCTCCCTGGGGTACGCGGGCGCCCTGGACCCGCACCTCTATCCCGGCGACCTGGTGGTGGCGGGCGCCTATCACCACGGCGCCCGCCCGCCCCTCTCCGGCGCCCCCGTGACGACCCGGGCGGCCATGCTCCTGCGCCAGGCGGGCCTGTCCGTCCTGGAGGGGGCGGTCCTGACGGTGGACGAGCCCCTCCTGACCCCCCTGGCCAAGCGCCGCGCCCACAACGGCAGCGGCGCACTGGTCGCCGATATGGAGGGACGCTGGATCGCGGAGGCGGCGGCGGCGCGGGACGTCCCCCTCATCGGGGTCCGCGCGGTGCTGGACGAGGCGCGCTTCCCCCTGCCCTCCTTCATCGCCGCCATCATCGCCGACGAGGGCCGGCGGGAGTGGACCCACGCCTTCCGGGCGCTGTCCCAGCCCTCCGCCGCCTGCAGCTTCATCCCCCTGGCCCGCAAGGCGCGGGAGGCGTCCCGCGCCCTGGAGCTGGCCGCGCAGCGCATCATTCCCGAGGTGGCACGGCTCCTGTGAAGCGCATCCTCCTGACGGGCGCCTCCGGCTTCATCGGGAGCCACGTGGCCGCGTGCGCCGTCCGCCGCGGCTACGAGGTGGTGGCCTTGGTCCGGGACCCGGGCGCGTACCGGGCCCCGCACGGTGCGGTACGTGTCGTCAAGGGCGACGTGCGCGATGCGGCCGCCGTCCGCCGCGCGCTGCGGGGCTGCGACGCCGTCATCCACGCGGCCGCGCTCTACACCTTTGATGCCGCCCAGGCGCGGGCGATGCGCGAGGTCAACGTGGGGGGCACGGAGACCGTGTTGCGCGCCGGGCTCACCGCCGGCGTCGAGCGGATCGTCTACACGGGCACCGTGGGCGGGACCGCCTTCTCCCGGGACCGCCTCGCCACCGAGGGGGACGTCGCCGGCGCGGCGGCGATGACGGGTCCCTACAAGCGCTCCAAGTTCGAGGCGGAATGCCGCGTGCGGCGGGTGGCGGCGGAGGGCGGGCCGGTGGTGACCGTCTGTCCGACGGCGCCCGTCGGTCCGGGCGACGGGAAGCCCACACCCACCGGCAGGATCGTGCGGGACTTCCTGCGCCGGCGAATGCGCGCGTGGGTGGACACGGGGCTCAACTTCGTGCACGTGGGGGACGTGGCCGAGGGCCACCTGCTGGCGCTGGAGCGCGGGGACCTCGGCGCCCGCTACCTCCTCGGGAACACGGCGGGCAACCTCACGCTCCGGCAAGCCTTCGCAATCCTCTCGGAACTCACGGGCATCCCGCCGCCGCGCCTGCGGCTGCCGCACGCGGCAGTGCTGGCGGCGGCGTGGGCGTCCGAGCTCGCCGGTAGGGCCCTCGGGCGGCCCCCGGCCATCGCACTGGAGGCGGCCCGCATGGCCGGGGGCCGCATGTGGGTCGACCCCGCATGGAGCGTGCGGGCGCTGGGCCTGCCCCAGACGCCGGTGCGCCGGGCCCTTCAGGAGGCCGTCGACTGGTTCGGCGCCCACCCCTGACCGACCGGGGCCGCCGGCAGGGAACGCGCCGGACCGGGTCACGGGGGGCGAGCGGGCACGGCAAGGGGCAGGGAACCCCGCGAAGACCACCGCAGGAAGGCTGTCACGGTGAGCGACCAGGACATGCGAGACCCTATCGAGGACGCGGTGCGGCGGACGCAGCGCTTCTTCCTCGACACCCAGCACGCGGACGGCTACTGGTTGGGGGAGCTGGAGTCCAACCCCACCATGGAGGCGGAGTACATCATGCTCACCCGCTTCCTGGGGTCGGAGGAGGGCGACCGCATCCCCCGGGTCGCCGAGGACATCCGCCGCCGGCAGGCGCCCGACGGGTCGTGGCGCATGTACTACGGCGCCCCGGGCGACCTGAGCACCTCCATCGAGTGCTACTTCGCCCTGAAGCTCGCCGGAGACCCTCCCGACGCCCCCCACATGGCCCGGGCCCGCGCCTTCATCCTCGCCGCCGGCGGCGTCCCCCGGGCCCGGGTCTTCACCAAGATCTGGCTCGCCCTCTTCGGCCAGTGGGACTGGAAGGGGACGCCGGCCATGCCGCCGGACATGATGCTGCTGCCCCGGTGGGCGCCCTTCAACATCTACCGCTTCGCCAGCTGGGCCCGGGCCACCATCGTGCCCATGACCATCATCCTCACCCTTCACCCCACGCGCCCCCCGCCCGAGCGGTGCTGGGTGATGGAACTCTACCCGGAGGGCCCCGTCACCTACGCCCTCTCACGGTGGAAGGCCACCCCCTTCTCCCTGCGGGGCGGGTTCCTGCTGCTGGACCGGGCCCTCCGCGTCTACCGCCGGCTGCCCTTCATGCCGAGCCGCAAGCGGGCGCTCCGGGCGGCCGTGGACTGGATCATCGGGCACCAGGAAGCCGACGGGTCGTGGGCCGGGATCCAGCCGCCGTGGGTCTACGCGCTCATCGCGCTGAGCGCCCTGGGCTACCCCCTGGACCATCCCGTCGTCGCCCGGGGGCTCGCGGGCTTCCGGGGGAGCTGGAGCGCGCCGTCGGCGGACGGCGGCGCCCTCCGGGTGCAGGCCTGCCTCTCGCCGGTGTGGGACACGTGCCTGGCCATGCGCGGTCTGCTGGACACCGGGATGCCGCCCGCCCATCCCGCCCTCCAGCGGGCGGCCTCCTGGCTCATGGACAGGGAGATCCGGGTCAAGGGGGACTGGGCCGTGTACCGGCCCCACCTCCAGCCCAGCGGCTGGGCCTTCGAGTTCGCCAACGACCACTACCCCGACATCGACGATTCCGCCATCATCGTGGCGGCCCTCGGGGACACCCCCCTGGTCGACGACGGGCAGGAGCGCGCACGCGCCGACACGATGGCGCGGGCCGTCGCCTGGCTGACCGGCATGCAGAGTTCCAATGGCGGGTGGGCCGCCTTCGACTGGAACAACACCTCCCGCGAGCTGGCGAATATCCCCTTCGCCGACTTCGGCGAACTCCTCGACCCGCCCAGCACCGATGTGACGGCCCATGTCCTGGAGATGTACGGGAAGCTGGGCCGCACCGCGGAGGACCCGGCGGTGCGGCGGGGGCTCGCCTACCTCTGGGAGCAGCAGGAGCACGACGGCCCGTGGTTCGGGCGCTGGGGGGTGAACTACCTCTACGGCACGGGCGCCGTGCTCCCGGCGCTGGAAGCGGTGGGGGTCGACATGACGCAGCCGCGGGTGCGCCGGGCCGTCGACTGGCTCCTGGCCCGGCAGAACCCGGACGGGGGGTGGGGCGAGACCTGCCTCAGCTACGCCGACCCCAGCCTGCGGGGGCAGGGCGACAGCACGCCGTCGCAGACGTCCTGGGCCCTCATCGCGCTCATGGCGGCGGGTGAGGCGGGTCACGACGCCGTGCGGCGGGGGATCGCCTTCCTCCTGGAACGCCAGCGGCCCGACGGGACCTGGGACGAACCGCAGTTCACGGGCTGCGGGTTCCCCGGGTACGGTCCGGGGGACCGGCCGGAGCGGCTCGCACCGCTGGACGGCCCCAACTCCCAGGGCCCGGAGCTGAGCGCGGCCTTCATGATCAACTACGCCCTCTACCGGAACTACTTCCCCCTCTGGGCGCTGGGGCGGTACGCCCGGACCCTCTAGCAGGTCCACGGGCCCGGTGCGGTCCGCGGGCAGGACGGAGGGTCCGGCAGCCCCCGTCCGTGCCTCCCGGTTCGGACCGCCGCGCCCGGGAGGGGCGCGGGCGCGCCCACAGGGCCCTGCGGGTTCCACAGGAACATGCTCCATGTCATACAAGACTGGTGGTGCATGATATGCACCTCATAGCGATTGCCCCGTATCATGCCTCAGCCTGCGCCCGGCACCGCGCGGGGCAGCGGGACGGGGCGCCGGCACGCGCATTCCGACCGGTGCGGCGGACGGAGGGTCCGCCCCGCGCGGGCCAGCCCTGCCGGGGGAGGGCGCGCCCCGATGCGGGACCCCGTTCCCGGCGGGCACCGGCGCCCCGGGCGCGGCGGGGAGCCTGAAGGCGAGAAAGGACCGAACACGTGGACGGTCAGGACCCACAGCGGTGTGCGTCGGCGGGTGGGAGGGTCAGGGCGGCGCGGCTGGGCGAGGGAAAGCAGGTCCGTGCAGAGAGGACGCGAGCGGCAAACCCGCGGCGGGGAGTCCGCCGAGGCGATGGCCGACCGTCGTCAGGCGCCCGTAGGCGGTGACACCAGGGGACGCAGGGCGGACCAAGGCCGGTTCGGACGGGTCACGGGTGCTTCCCGCGTGCGCCCTGGCGCCGCCCACCGCCGGACGGGTGAGGATGCGCCCCATGGCCAGCGACCGCGCGGGTGCGTCGTTCGCCGGAGTGCCGTGCGGTCGGGTATCCTGAGCTTGCCGCCATCGTCGGCGGGCCCACCATGATCGACATGCTCCGAAGGAGGGAGGCATTCATGCCGCTCATCATCCTCATAGCAGCTGTAGGCATGCTCTGCGCCGCGTACCTGGTCTGGCGGGCGCGGCGGAAGGGGAGCGCCCCACTCTCAGGCGACCCCTCCACGCACACCGAGGCGCAGATCATCCGCAGCATGAAGGCGTACTGGAAGGACACCTGCGGGGAGCAATACCGCTTCCTAAAGGGAATGGGTCCCGAGGTGACCGGGGAGTCCGACGACACCCTAGCGACCCTCAAGACCAGTTGGGCGGAAGTCCATACAGTGCAGCGGCACGAGGACGGTCGGGTGATCGCCATGGTCTCCCTGCACGCAAGGGGCTTCGTCGTGGAGGGGCCGGTGCAGGTCCTATGCGCGTTTCGCGATGGGGTCTGGACGTTTCGGACGGACCGGCAGGAGGAGGACACCCAGCCCGATGTTCAAGCGTCCATAGGGGAGCCGGTGGTCTTGCAGACCAGTTGGAAGGAGCCGCCCTTCGCCATAACGGTGCTCGGGAAGCCGGAGCGGATAGCCGGCGACCGCCAGCGCGTGCGGGTGCCTGTGCGGTACACGGGCATCACCCACCGCTGGTCGCCGCGCAGCGCCACCACCTTCTTCGCGACGATCTACACGTCCGAGAACGCGGACGGCGAGCGCGTCGCGTGGGTGAGCGAGCCGGCCGATGCGGGGGACCCGGCGCTTGGAGACGTCGTGCTCGTTGAGGGCGGGTCCTACGACGGGTACATCCACTTCACTGCGGGAGAAGGGGAGGAACGGCGGACGGCGCCCCGGCGGCGATTCGTTGCGCTGCACTGGCATGACGACAGCGAGGCGGAGATCATCGTCGACCTAAGGAGGAGCGCGGTGCCTTCCGAGCGCGTCCGGTTTCGGGACGGCACGCCGGAGCAGAGGCTCGACAAGCGTCCCTTCGATGTATGGCTGCGAGGCCTGGGCAGCCAGTGGGCAGACCTGGGCGATGCACCCGTGGCCGGCATCGGCGACGTGGTCAGGGTC
Source organism: Chloroflexota bacterium (assembly GCA_026713825.1). Taxonomy (NCBI): domain Bacteria; kingdom Bacillati; phylum Chloroflexota; species Chloroflexota bacterium. Next base: position 18,672 of record JAPONS010000094.1, read on the forward strand.
GCGGCGGCCCCCGACGCCGACGAGTGGTGGGACGTGACGGTGGTGGGTGTGCCGGAGGGCGCCGCGGCGAGTCTCATCCGGCTGCCGCTGCGGGTGACGTCAAAGTACCGTGGGACGAGACGATTCGACGACGACCTGCTTCAGCTTGGAACGGCGCCGGACGAGTTCGGGGCGATACAGCACCTGTGGGAACGCCGTGATTTTCGCAGGGCAAGTGGTGCACCGGACGACTGCCTGCACGGGGTGGAACTGAAGCGAAACGAGTCCAGGGAGGGGGCCGTGTACTTCTCGCCGCCCACGAATGGTCGGGGGAGGCGCTCCCCCTCCGCACCATTCACCACCCTGTGGTACGGCATCAATTACCTGGAGATGCCCGTGGGCCTGGCGCCAAACTCCGGTACGGGCGGTCCCGCGACGGACTCGGCGTGAGCGGAACCGCCCAAAGGAGAACGCCTTAGCTTAGATAAGAGTCAATACTACAGCACTGACGATGTCCTTGATGAGGATAGACTTGTCGAAGATATTGCTAGGCTTTCAGAAAAGCCCCCCCAATTCTCAGCGCTGCTCGATTGGGAAGATCGTGTGCTGGGAGTTGCGGGAGACACCGTAGTCTCTGTCTTGGAACTAGCGAAGAGCGAACAGGATAAGGAGGCTAGGAAACTCAGAGTTGGCAGGTTGCTCTACAGGCTTGCCACCGCTGCGGTCGGAGAGCAGCATGTCGAGATTAGTCGCTTCCGAGCTGCCAACGAAGCACTTTTGCCGGTTTTGGCCGACCGCCTATTCGCGCTGCAGCACCGTCACCGGTCCCGGTTTGGCACCTTCCGCGTCGACCACCCTCATCCCCATTGCCATCTTCCCCAGCGTCGCTCCCCACATCGCCGTCAGTGCCGTGAAGTACCCAAGGCCGATGATGCCCTGGACCAAAACGTGCAGCACGGGCACAGTCTCGTCCTCCTCGACCACGAACGTGTCGATGACCCCGACCCCGTTCAGTATCCCGAGCACGACGACAACGATGATGACACCGGACTGGTCAAGTCGTAGCGTAGCACACCGATCGCGCCACCCCCGTGCGGGTCACGCATCCCAACAACAGTCGAACGCCAAGACAGGTCAAGACTCAGCTATCTCAAGCCTAGCCAAGCACGTCCTCTCCTTACCTTTTCGACAGATACGGTCGCCGTGCACGTAGAAACCCCAAGTGGCCGGCTTGTCGTTCTTAATACGACGAGGCCACCGGGAATCTGGCGCATGACGAATCCCATTGAAACCAGCCACTATCTCCTTTACGAACTTTCCTTTCAGGACATCCTTTTGGTTCCTCGCTTACCCACACCTCGTCCTTCTCATTCCAGCTGAAACCAGGTTCGATCAGTTTCTCGCCCAAGAGTGCTTTGAACTGCTCGAAATCTGACCTGCGCACGGATATTGTCCCTGCACACCCACCGGGCTCGCAGTCAGTCCGAGATGAGTGCCCTTTCACCTCTCTCTCCTCTCTGGTGACCTCGACCTTCAAGCTATGCCCCGGTTCCCCGGATGGACTGTTTAGACTCGTGAGATGCTATCTGTCTGAGGAGTACGGCAGACGCTTGACCGCTACTCCGCCGGGTTCTTGCGCGGCCTGCCACGCCGTCGTCCGTCCGCCGACCAGAAGTAGACGGTGTCCGCCGTGCGGCGGAAATCCAGTTTCTTGCCCAGCGCCTCGGCTGCCGCGTTCAGCCTGCGCCGGATCGCCTGCGTCGTCTCGCCCTCTGCGGCCTCGAGTTTCCCCGCTTCGCCGGGCGCGACGCGCTGGATATAGCCGACATATTCCTGCAACAGCGCCGCGCGCTTGCCAGTCGCGCTCCGCGCGCGTGCCTCTCCAATCGGGAGTGTGCTGAACGTGGGCATGGGTATCACCTCCATCGTGGGCGGTCACATGATTGAACCGCCATCTGACGGAGTACTATAGCACCGCGCCATCGGCACTCTAGGTCTATCAGGCTGCGGAAGAAAGGGGCTCAGTGGCTCCGATCACTGGGGCGAGGGGCCGGGTTGGGCCGTGTATGAGCCACTACCTGCGCCCCGGTTGAGGCGACTACCTAAAAGGATGAGGCGATGAGCGGACAGACGATTCCAGAGTACGTAAGGAGGCGCATCGAACGCCCGATTCCACTTGAGTTATGCGCCCGTGTCCCGGTTTCGCTCTTGTCATCTCTGATGGAGATCCCCTCAAGGCGTGCATCGCTACGGTAGGCCTCAATCCCAGCGGAGAAGGTGGTGGCCTGCCTAGCGCAGAACTGTCTCCTGAGGAAGTGGTGCAGCATTGTAATGAATAGGGGAGTAACTGTTCAGAGTTGATGAGTTCGTCGGTCAATGAGCGTATCGATGTCGCTGATCTTAGAGATTGCGGGTTGAGACCTCGCTTCGGAACCGTCGCCGCCAGGATTCCCACTGGCAAACAGGCTCACGTCCCCCAACGCGCGGTCCATGTTCTCGGCCTGATTCTCGGCCAACCGAACGGAAGCGGACACTCTGGTGGC
>JAPONS010000095.1 GCA_026713825.1 Chloroflexota bacterium
GTGCACGATGGTCGCCGCGAGCCGGATGCGCTGCCGCATGCCGCGTGAGTACGTGCCGGTCGCCCGGTCCGCCGCGTCCAGCAGGTTCACCGTCGAGATAGCCCAGTCCACGGCCTCCGGGTCGGTGACGCCCTGCAGCTTCGCGGCGAGCTGCACGAAGCCGCGGCCCGTCATGAACGGGTACAGGGCGTCGTGCTCCAGCATGAGGCCGACGCGGCTGTACAGGCCGACGTTGCCGATGACCTCCTCGCCCAGGACGCGCACACCCCCCTGCGAGGGCCGCAGCAGGCCGCACATCATGCTGAGCAGCGTCGTCTTGCCCGCGCCGTTGGGCCCCAGGATGCCCGTGACGCCCGGGTAGACCTCAAAGGAGACGTCGTTGACGGCCACCACGTTGCCGTACCACTTGGAGATGGCCTGCACCTCGATAGTTGCGCCGGTTCCCGTGGTCATAGGCGTAACCTCCGGTAGCGGTTCCAGAGCGCCGCGGCCGGCAGCGCCGTCCAGAACAGGTACATGCCGATGGGCGCCCAGTCCGGCAGCTCCTCCAGAGCGATGGTCGACGGCGACTGCGCCGGCAGGTCGAAGACGAGGGCGTTGATGCCATCCGTGGCCTCGCTCAGGTTCAGCAGCGCCACGTACGGGGCAACGTCGCCGATGATGTAATCGCAGTCCTCCGCGTTCAGGCGGAAGTCGTCGCCGAAACCGGCCTCAGTGTCGACGCAGTTCTCCGCGAAGGTGAGGCCGCTGATCACGGTGCTGACCATGATGTAGATGACGATGATGACCGCCGCGGCAAAGGCCCGCCGGGTGACGTACGCCGACACCGCCAGCGTCGCCAGCGAGATGAAGAGCGTGATGACCGCCCCCATCAGCAGGATGCGCGGGATGTCCTCCCAGTTGTCGCGAAGGTAGTCCAGCGGCACGTCCGCCGTCAGCATGAGGCCCGCCATCAGGAGCGCCTGCCCGGAGTAGACCAGCACGAGCACGATCGTCGCCAGCGCCGCCAGCCGCATGCCGAGGTAGTCCAGCGTGGTCATCGGCCGCACCAGGTACAGCGGCAGGACGTTGTCGCGCCGGTCCGGCCCCAGCAGCTCAGGGGCCATGATCGCCCCGAAGAGCACCAGCACCACCGCCACAATGCCGTAGTAGTCGGCGGGGCCGGGGATGAAGTCGCCCGCCTCCGCGGCCTCCACCAGGTCGCCGATGAAGGCGAGGAGGACGACGAAGACCACCGCGGGCGTCATTGCGGAGATGAAGAAGAGGACGGGCAGGATCTTGGACTTGCCGCCGCGCCCTATGCCCAGCAGCGTGCGGACGCCGTTGACAAAGAGGGACCAGCGGGCCCGGTTGCGGCCCTGCCGAGGGCCGGTGTAGCGCTGATAGCCAAGGTCGAATACCTCGGCGCCCGGCTGGTTCATGCGCTGCCGCCCCGGAAGATGTCGGTGAGCGTGCGGCGCGCGGGCGCAAGTCGGCGCAGCCGCGCGCCGGCGTCGACGGCCGCGTCGCGGACGATGTCGTAGTCCTCTTCCTTCGCGTGCTCGATGACGACCAGCGCGCCGTCGACGTTGGCCTCGACGCCCCGCTCGGCCAGGATGGCCGCGAACTCCTCGTGCCGGTCCGCCACCTCGATGAGCAGCGTCTCCGTCTCCTGCGTCAGGCTCGCGACGGCCCCCTCCTGCGACAGCAGCCCCGACTCCAGCACCAGCACGCTGTCGGCGATGCGCTCCACGTCGCCCATCAGGTGGGTGGAGAGCATGACGCTGATGCCGAAGTTGCGCGCCGTCCGGTCGATGAGCCGCAGCATTTCCTGCCGCCCGTCCGGGTCGAGACCCGCCGTGGGCTCGTCCAGCAGCACCAGCACCGGGTCGTGCACGACGGCCTGCGCCAGTTTCACCCGTTGCTTCATGCCGGTCGAATACTCGTGCATGGGCCGGTAGCGCTCCTCGTCCAGCCCGACGTGGCGGAGCACGTCGGCGGTGCGCGTGCGGGCCTGAGAGGGGGGAAGGCCGCTGAGTTGCGCCATGAGCATGAGGAACTCGGTGGCCGTCATGTCGCCGGGAAGGCACTCGTTCTCCGGCATGTACCCGATGCGCGAGCGGCCGTCCGGCGACCGGTACGGCTCCTGCCCCAGGATCATGGCGGTGCCGGACGTCGGCTCGATGAGTCCGAGGAAGAGCTTCATTGCCGTGCTCTTCCCCGCCCCGTTGGGACCAAGCAGCCCCGTCACGCCCTCGTTCACCTCAAACGACACGCCGTCGAGGGCCACGGTGCGGCCGTAGTGCTTCGTCAGGGAGTGTGCTTCCAGAAGAGGCGGCATACACACAGGATAGCGCACGGCACGGCGGGGGTGAAGGGGGGCGCAGGGGAATGCGGGGCTATGCGGGGGACAATTGATGGAGACGGGAATATCCTTTTCCGAAGTCATGATCATTCTGGTGTGGAAAGGTCAGCGTTGACAGTTCAGCAACACAACAATAACATTGTGTAGTCATCCTGAATTTGATGGTTACGGCCGGGGGGTCACTGGGCAGATTGGAACGAAATAACCCAGAGGTTTGGGCACAACGCGACGAGGCGGAGATTGTTGGAAGGGTTGAGGGCAGCGTTGGAGGACCTGAGGGCGGCGGGCTGCGCTGTTGTCTATGTCGATGGCAGCTTTGTGACCGCGAGAGAGTTGCCGAACGACTACGATGCCTGCTGGGAAGAGAACCGGGTGGACCCACATGCTCTGGATCCCGCCCTTTTCACATTCGATCCAGGGGGGCAACCCAAAAGGCCAAGTATTTGGGAGAATTGTTTCCCGCTACGATCGCTGCCGACCCGGACGGCCTGTCGATTTTTCAATTCTTCCAAAGGGACAGAGAGACGGGGCGAGCAAAGGGGATTGTCGCCATCGCCTTGGGAGGGTTGCGATGATCAAGAACGAAAGGCAATATCGGATCACGAATGCGCAGGCAAAGCGGTTCTCAAAGACGCTGGGCAGTCTGCGGCAACGCGCGGCAATCCCTTCAGGAACTCACCCGCTCATCGCAAAGGCGCAAATAGAGGCTATTGAAAGCCAGCTGACAGACCTGGAGCACGAGTTGCGCGAATATGAGCTGCTCAGGTCCGGCGACTTCCAATTGCCTGAACTTGACTTCATTGCCCATCTGCCCGCCGTCCTCATCAAGGCCCGCATCGCACGGGGTCTAAGCCAGAGGGACCTTGCACAGCGAGTCGGGCTGAAGGAGCAGCAGATACAGCGGTATGAGGCCACTGACTACTCCTCCGCCAATCTCGCACGGATCCTGGAGGTGGCGAAGGCCCTGGACCCGCTCACAGGCGACATTTGGGAAAATCAGTCGACACGCCAGTGAGGGTCGCGTAGTCTCTAACCGTACCACCCCAAGCCGGAGGCGCCCCACCCCCATGCGCGCGACCAAGATCATCGCCACCCTCGGCCCGGCCACCTCGGCGCCCGAGCGCGTCGAGGCGCTGCTGCGCGCCGGCGTCGACACCGTGCGCCTCAACTTCTCCCACGGTTCGTATGACGGCCACGCCCGCCTCGTGCGGCTGGTGCGGGAAACGTCGGAACGCCTGGGGGTGCACGTCGCCGTCCTGCAGGACCTGCAGGGGCCGCGCATCCGCACCGGGCCGCTCAAGGGCGGCGGGCCGCTGGAACTCCGCCTGGGCGCGGAGCTCCTCATCACCCGCGACGCCGTGGAGGGCGAGGCCGGACGCATCAGCAGCACCTACCCGGACATCCACCGCTTCCTGGCGCCCGGCGACCGCGTCCTCCTCGACGATGGCCGCCTGGAGGCCGAGGTGCTCGCCGTCGAGGGCCAGGACATCCGTTGCCGCATGACCAAGGGCGGCCTTCTGGGGGAGTTTCAGGGCATCAACCTCCCCGGCGTCCAACTGGACATCACCACCTTCACGGAGAAGGACCGCGAGGACCTGGCGTTCGGCCTCGACATCGGCGTCGACTGGGTCGCCATGAGCTTCGTGAGCAGCGGCGACGACGCCAAGCCCCTGCGCGACATGGTGAAGCGCCGCCGCCTTTCGACGCCCCTCATCGCCAAGGTCGAGCGCGCCACCGCCCTCGCCAACCTCGACGGCATCCTGCGCGCCTTCGACGGCGTCATGGTCGCCCGCGGCGACATGGGCGTCGAGCTCTCGGCCGAGGAGGTCCCCGTCTGGCAGCGCGTCATGCTGCAGCGCGCGCGGGTCCGGGGCAAGCTCGCCATTGTCGCCACCCAGATGCTCGAGTCCATGATCAACGAGCCGCGCCCCACCCGCGCCGAGGCGTCCGACGTCGCCAACGCCGTCTGGGAGGGCGCCGACGCCGTCATGCTCAGCGGCGAGACCGCCATTGGCGCGCACCCCGTCGAGGCCGCCGCCGTCATGGCCCGCATCATAGAGCGCGCCCAGGCCACCGCGTCCCTCGACGACCCCGGCGACTTCCGCGAGCGCCGCCCCGAGGCGCAGGCTATCGCCCGCGCCGCCTGCCGCATGGCCGGCGACCTCAACGCCAAGGCCATCGTCGTGCTGACGAGCTCCGGCGTCACCGCGCACCGGGTGAGCCGTCACCGGCCCGCCGCGCCCGTCGTCGCCCTGACGTCCAGCCCGGAGGTTGCCCGGCAGATGAACCTCTGGTGGGGCGTGCTCCCCGTGGTGGCGGGCCTGCCGCAGATCACCGTCAGCAACGCCGAAATCGTCGACGCCGCCCTCCTCGCCCACGGCCTCGTCCGCCCCGGCGACCAGATAGTCCTAGTAGGCTCCGCCCCCTTCGCCGCCCGCACGCCCACCAACTTCCTCTGGGTGCGGCGCGTGGAGGAGGAGTAGGGGGGAGTGTATAGTGTAGGCTATGACTCTGAGAGGTGAACATGGAAACGTTTGAAGGTGCGTTTAGTGATGTGGAGCAAGGAGCGGACTCAACGCTACAGGCCGCCAATGGGCTGGTGAGACAGATCAAGGCACTGCAGAAGGCGGCCAAGGAGGGAAATATCGCCGCCATGAAGCGAGCGCAAGAGCGAGTCGATGTTGAGTTGAGAACTCTACGCCAAGCTGCTGCCAATGCCATTGGGGCTTGGCCCTTTTCCAGCGAAGCGGAAGATCAGTACCTTAAGACGCAATACGCCGGGGAGCTTCAAGCGGTCGCCCAAGCGCAAGGACTAACGGTGCATGAGCGAGACGGACGCTTGGTAGCCCACCCGTCTATGGTGCGCGTCCTGGCCGGGGACCGGGCGGTCAGGATCGACAAGAAACAGACGTCCACGATTCGGCCCTCTCACCTCGTGGGGCTTCTGCTCGCCAACCAGAAGAAGCCCATCCGGCACCAGTCCACCGCCTTTCTTGAAGCCCTCTACACCGTCTACAAGGACATGGTGGGCGACGAATCCCCTGACCGGATGCTTCGCGACAGCGGCCGGGTGGTGCCGCTGGAGGTGATTTACCGGCGGCTCACCTACCTGCCGGGGAGCGGTAGAGAGTACGAACGCACCGACTTTGCCCGGGCGCTCTATGACTTAGACGCCAGCGGCGTCAAGATGACCAAGGCAGGGGCTACGGTCTCTTTCACCGACGGTGGGAGAACTCCAAGGGGGTTATTCACCTTTGTGGGGCCGGACGGCCGGGACGTCCAGTACTACGGCATCTGGTTTACGGAGGAGCGCTGATGCCAGACACCATTCCTCTCCAGAATTGGCTGCGCTACCTGAATCAGGAATACCTGACAACGTTCATCCAAGACGGCGGCACAGCCGTGAAGTTCGTTGTAACCCCGGATGCTCGGAGATCCGACTTGGCTTCGGCGTTGCAGGACAGGTGCATGGAGTTGGATTACTTGTTCGTGAAGCTGGACGCGATCGAGACACGTGTCCACATGCCTCAGGACATCTTCTTTGGTCTGGCCCGGCAAATTGACTGGCGGCTATTAGCCCGCCGTCGCATCTTGGAGTTGGCTGCTGCGCGGGGCTATCAGGTTGAGGGTATTGCCCCTGGGCTGACGGCCAACATCTATCAACGGATTGCCCATGCCAATAACCTAGATGCTCAGCCGTTCCGCATTGGAATTGAGCAGGGGATACAGGACACCGTATTTAAAAGCGTGGAGATGGCTAGAGATTTTCGGGTTGGCATGTTTCAACTCTGTTTGGGGGAGGACGTATCTGACAGGACAGAATACACTGGCCAACCACTACTGGATTGGCTGACCGGCGCCAACACCCGTATCGGCAATGTGCGTCCATTTTCCATCTATACAGGGATCAACCGATCCACTGCCAGATACTTCATTGAGTCTGCGCTTCACTGGGTACGGGATGTGGGGTACGCCGGAACCGTTATCCTGTTGGACAATTCCCGCGTCACCCTCTCCCCCAACCCAAGGGACCGCCAGCGATATTACACACGGGCCATGGCCATGGAACACTATGAACTCCTGCGGGAGTTCGTGGACAGCGCCGACCATCTCACCGCTACGTTGCTGGTAGTCTCAACTGGAACGGAGTTCCTCAATGAAGAACGAACCAGTAAAGGCTATGGTGCGTATCCAGCCCTGCAAACCCGAATTATGGACGACGTTCGAGACAGAAACCTAGTCAACCCAGTCGCGTCTCTAGTACGGTTGGTATAGGGGGATAACGGCATGACGCAGCGTACTGGGGGTAACACAGTCCTCGCCTACCGATCAGCCTTAGAAGCGCTACGCAACGGCGTCCCCAACAGGGAAGCCGTGCGTCTCTTGGGCTGTAACCAACCAGAGGCGGAATCCGAATTTACCCGTCTCCTAAACACAGCCCAAGATACCACTAACATGCCCGATAATGCACTTGGGATGTTGGTCTCCGGCGACTTCGGCACGGGGAAGTCCCACCTGTTGACTTACTTGGAGCACTTGGCGTTGGAGCGGGGCTTCGTGTGCAGCAAGGTGGTTATCAGCAAGGAGACACCCTTGTACGACTTGAGCAAGGTGTTCAAGTCGGCAGTGGACAACGGCCGCATGCCGGACCGCAAGGGGCGACTGATAGAGGAATTGGGCCAAGCACTCGCCCCACGATCGGAAGCTTACGACGCTTTATATGTTTGGGCGCATGACACACCTGCAAACGGGCTCAGCCAGATTTTTCCGGCCAGTCTGCGTGTGCATTCGGATTCACGTGACCTGCAGTTGGACAGCGAGGTCGAACGATTTTGGGGCGGCGATCCGATATTGGTCTCGCGTGTGAAGGGCGGGTTGAGGCAGATAAGGCAGTTGCAAAGTTACTCCTTCCGTGCTCCCAGGGTTGCTGAGCTGCCTCCGCAACGGCTGCGTTTCACCACGGAACTCATCAAGGCCGCCGGATACAAAGGATGGGTGGTCCTGCTGGACGAGATTGAGCTCGTCGGCTCCTACTCCCTTCTGCAACGGGGTCGGTCCTACGCCGAACTGGCCCGGTGGATGGGGCAGGCCGTCACTCAAAAGTATCCCGGCCTCATCGTGGTGGGCACTGTGACCGCAGACTTTGCCACTACCGTCATCGACCCCTCAGGTCAGAAGCGGGACCGCGACAACGTCGGGCCAAGGCTACAAGCCCGTCATGAGGATATCGTCCCCCTAGCGGAAGCCGGAATGCGGCTACTGGAGCGGGGCGGGATACCGCTCAGCCCGCCCCCCGATTCCCACGTCCAGAGTACCATGGACGAGTTGCGGCGCATCTACAGCATCGCCTACGACTGGAATGCGCCGCCGTTGCTGGCCAAGAGTGGCGGCGCTGGATATCAGGGGCGTATGCGCTTCAAGGTACGATCCGCTATTAACGAGTGGGATCTGATACGCGTCTATCCGAATTCGCGGCCAGACATCGTCGGCGACGACTTTCGCTCTTCCTATACGGAAGACCACGACCTGGAAACGGAATCCAAAGACAACGCCGGAGATGACTGCTAACTGCCGCAGATCCGGGTCAGGGGACGGAGAGTCGTTGCCCTCTTTTCACGATATCAAGAAAGTAGCCAGCGGAGACGCGGCGGCGTGGCTGCGGTTTGTCCATGAGGACGATGGCGGCGTTTGGGGCGCCCTCTTTGAGACCACTGCGCTCGGCGAGCCACTGTCGTACTGCTTCACCCGCGTAGGGCCGCCGCGCCCGTCTGATGAAGATGCCCCGGATGCCGCTGTCTCTCCCTACCGCGCCCTGGTCTCCACGCTCCTCCAGGCTGCCCAACGCTCCCCGGTCGTCGCCTTCTGCCTTATGGACGAAGTGTCGTCGCCAAGCATGCTCGACGTTGCCACTTCCAAGTCGCTGCCCGTCTGCTCTATTGACAGCCTGGCCATCGCCGATGCCGGCGCAAAGCTGTCGTGGGTCCCCGCCCCCCCGGACGACGACACGTCCGCTGACCGTGTGCTGAAGCAAGTGTTGTCGCAGAGCGACCCATATGAACCGTTCCAGCGGGCCGAGAAGGCCATCAACGAAGCCAGCGCCGATGCCACAGTTCGTGCCATGGCGCTTCTGCCCGGTCTCACCACTGTCGTCATTCTGCCTGCGCCGCCGGAGCCTGGGGAACCCCCGGCTGACTCGGATGAAGGCGGGGATGGAGCTTCGTCCTCGCTCACGCTGGCGCAGCGACTCTGGCGCGCACTTGCGCTGCGTCCTCACGCTCCAGACCCTGCCCCTGATGTTCACCTGGACTGGGTCGGGAAGCTTATGCCTTTCCAAGTAGAAGGCGTGCAAGCACTACTGGCCAGCGACCGCCTGCTGCTGGCCGACGACATGGGCCTCGGTAAAACGCTGCAAGCCATTGCCGCCTTGCGAATTCTAAAAGCCCGCGGGCAAGCGGGGGCAGTTCTGGTAGTGGCCCCGGCCAGCTTGCTTGGGCAGTGGCGGCGGGAGTTGAACAAGTGGGCGCCGGAACTGTCCGCTATCATCGTGCACGGCTCCACGAGTGATCGGTCGTGGCAATGGCGTGCCAAAGTGGACGTGATGTTGGTGAGCTATGAGACCCTGCGTTCCGACGCCCTCAACAACACTCACGCGCCAGTTCGTCAGCGACGTTGGGACGTTGTGGTCGCTGACGAGGCTCAGCGCATCAAGAACCGCAACGACACCAGCGGTGCATTGAAGGGCTTGCAACGGGTCCGCTCTTGGGCGCTGACGGGTACGCCCATTGAGAACAACGAGGAAGAACTGGCCTCCATCGTTGAGTTTGTCGACTATGATGTGGGCCACTACCAGCCCGGTGCGGCATTGCAGGCGCGACACCGCCAATTGCAACTTCGGCGGAAGAAGGCCGATGTGCTGACTGACCTGCCTCCCAAGCAAGAACAGAAATTGACGATAGAGCTTACCCGTGAACAACGGGCCAGCTACCAACGGGCGGAGCAGGAAGGCATCGTCTACCTGCGTGAACTGGGGAAAGACGTCACTGTCCAGCACGTGTTCGCCCTCATAACCACGCTGAAGCAGATCTGCAATGCCGATCCGGAGACCGGCGCATCAAGCAAATTGGAGGACATTAAAGATCGGTTGGAGCAGTTGGCGGTACAGGGACACAAAGCGCTGGTATTCTCCCAATACGTCAACGGCCCTTCGGGAGTCCGCGCTGCCGTCAACTACTTAGGTGAGTTCAACCCACTGTCGCTTACCGGCAATATGTCTCAGCAGGAACGGGACGCCATCATCGACAGGTTCAAGTCCAACGATGAGCACAAAGCGTTGGTGCTCTCGCTGCGTGCCGGTGGTGTGGGATTGAACCTGCAGGAAGCTTCCTATGTCTTCCATTTGGACCGATGGTGGAACCCCGCCGTGGAGCGACAGGCGGAAGACCGGACCCACCGCATCGGCCAGACGGTGAAGGTCAACGTCATCAAATACTCTTGCGCCGACACTATTGAGCAGCGCATTGATGAAGTGCTGGAGCACAAGCAGGAACTCTTTGATCAGCTTGTTGACGATGTTTCCCTTGACCCGGAAGTCCATTTTAGTCGCGATGAACTCCTCGGCCTCTTCCCCCTCTAGCCCCCCGTCACCCCTCCCCGCGCCCCCACAGCGGGTGCCGGAACGTTGGGTTGGCGTCCCGGTGCCACGAGCGTTGCCCCGGCGTGGCGGGATGCGTGCTTGACGGGGCGGCGTGGCCCGTGTGGTAGAATTGCCGCACAAGCCCACAGGGGTGAACAGTGGCGCCTGACTACTCGAAAATAATCACCATCGAACCCGACAAGCGGGGCGGCAAGCCGTGCATTCGCGGATTGCGCATCACTGTCTATGACGTGCTGGAGTACCTTGCTTCCGGAATGTCCGAGGACGAGATACTCGCTGACTTCCCTGACCTCCACCGCGAGGACATCCGCGCTTGCCTGGCCTTTGCCGCGGACCGCGAGCGTCGGCTGATGTCTCTTCCGCCACAATGAGGTTGTTGTTCGACGAGAACCTCTCTCATCGACTGACCGAGCTGCTACAGGATCTCTACCCGGAGTCCCTTCACGTCCGAGACGTCAGTCTATCCTCTTCCGGCGATGCTGAGGTCTGGCAGTACGCCCAGGAACACGACCTTGTAATCGTTTCCAAGGACTCTGACTTTCGGCAACTAAGCTTCACCCTTGGCTACCCGCCCAAGGTCGTTTGGATTCAGATAGGCAATTGTTCCACCGCAGAGATTGAGGGGATTCTACGAGAGCAACACAGTAGCCTGCTTGCTTTCGAAAGCGATGAGGGTGGGGCCTTTCTCGCGCTTGGGTAGGGCAATTGTCCCTCCAGCACGGCAGAGCAAACGTGTGACCGCTGGTGCAGCCTGACGCTTCGGATTCCGACGGAAGAGCTACCCCTCCCCGCGCCCCCACAGCGGTCAGCGGGCGGCTCATTGCTGCGCCCGCAGTTCGGGGAAGTAGGTGCCGTAGAAGCCGCGGTCCCGCGTCAGAAAGGCCTCAGCCTTGGCAAAGGCATGGGCGCCAATCAGAAAGTCTGCAAGGATGCGTTCCCTCGGCCCGCCCGCCTGCCGGTATCGTGACAAACGCACTCCCGCCTCATACGCAATGGCCGTGTCAATCGGAGAAACCGCCGCATTGATCTCCCGCAGCGCTCCATCCAATAAGGAGCGGTTGCGAAACGCTGGAACGAGCTCCGCGTAGACCACGTCGCAAACCAGAATCGCCCTGCTGTCGTAGGCCTTGGTGAGCCACTCCTGCGAGCGAGCATGGTGCCGCGCCCCGGACACAAAGACATCCAGCAGCACGTTGGTATCAACCGACGTAATCATCGTCCCCGGATATCTTCGATGTACTGGTCAACGTCGCCAACCCCGCTCAGGATCCCGCTCACCCGCTCCACTGGATGCGTGGATGCCGACCGCTTCTGGATGAACAGGCCGTGCTCGGTCGCCGTAATCTCGACTTCCACGTCCTTGTTCATGCCGAAGCGGTCCCTGAACCGCTTGGGGATCGTGATTTGCCCGCGTTCGGATATCCGCATGGCTGACCTCGTATGATTTTCACGTTTGCTTCATCATACCATGACGCACGTGACCGCGTTGGAGGGGCGGCAAAAGGGCGATGCATCGATGCTGCGAACGGCCCCTACTCCCCCCGCCCCCACAGCGGGTGCCGGAACGTCGGATTCGCGTCGCGGTGCCACGAGCGCTGCCCCGGCGCCGCCGCCTCCGGCTCGCTCGCGTCCGCCTCGACGGCCGTCGGCCGCTGCCGGCGCTCCGGCGTGCCCGACGAGAGCGCGTTCAGGTGCCGCGCGAGGTCCATCAGCGCCGCCAGGTTGTGCACCGGCAGCAGGTCGTCGATGTAGGGCGTCGCGGCGCGGAGGCCCTGCGTCAGCGGCTCGTAGTGGGCGCCGCCGGCCAGCGGGCTCAGCCAGATGAGCCGCCGAGCGCTCCGTTGCAGCCGCTCCATCTCGCGCCCCAGCAGCTCCGGCTCGCCCCGGTCCCAGCCGTCGGACACGACGAGCACGATGGACCCCCACCCCAGCGTCCGGCGCGCCCACGTGAAGTTGAACTCCTTGAGCGCCGCCCCAATGCGCGTGCCGCCCGACCAGTCCGGCACCGCCTTGGCGACGTCGCCCACCGCCTGGTCGATGTCCCGGTGCTGGAGCTGCTTGGTGACCCGCGTCAGCCGAGTGGCGAAGAGGAAGGCTTCCACCTGCCCGTTCAGCCCGCCGTACAGGCTGTGGATGAAGTGCAGCAGCATCCGCGTGTAGCGCTCCATGGAGCCGCTGACGTCGCAGATGACCACCAGCTTGCGCGGCTTCTCCTTGCGCCGGCGGTGCCGCAGCTTCAGCAGCTCGCCGCCGTACTGCGCGTTGTCCCGCAGCGTCCGCCGCAGGTCGAGCGCGTGGCCGTCGCCGCGCACCAGCCGCCGCGACCGACGCGTCCCCGGGTCCCACGCCATCGACGCCATGAACAGCCGCGCCTGCGCCACCTCCGAGGGCGAGAACTCTGAGAAGTCCTTGGACTGCAGCACCTCGCGGGCGCTGTAGGTGCGAGTGATGTCGATGCGGTCGCCGCCCTCCTCCGCCTCGTCGACCCCGGCGCCCACGGCGTCCGAGGGCTGCCCGAGCGGCGGCGGCCCCGCCTCGACGTAGCGGTAGCGGCGCTGCTCGCCCATGGAGCGCAGGTCCATCGTGAAGGTCTGGTCCTTGCGCTGACGCCAGAAGACGGAGAAGGCCTCGTCGAAGACGGGAAGGTCCTCGCGGCGGTGCACCAGCAGCGTGCGCAGCGCCGCGTGCACGTCGCCCCGCCGCTGCAGCCCGATGTCCTCGAGCACACTCACGGCGTCGAGCATCCGGCCCGCGTGGACGTCGAGCCCCAGCCGACGCAGCAGCCGCCCGAAGAGCAGCAGGTTCGGCAGCATCTGCCCTTCGACGGCGCTAGCCACGCCTGCCGCCGCGACCCGCGCCGCGGTTCTGGGCTCGCGCCAGCAGCGCGCGGGTCTGTTCGCCGCGGACGTTCTGCACGTCCTCCCGGTACTTCAGCATGACGCCCAGCGTCTCGTCGATGACCTCCGGCGTGAGCGCCTCCGTGTTCAGGCTCACCAGCGCGGCCGTCCAGTCCAGCGTCTCGGCGACGCCCGGCACCTTGTACAGTTCCGCGCCCCGCAGCTCCTGCACGAAGGCCGTCACCTGCCCCGCCAGCCGCTGCGACGCCCCCGGCGCCTTGCTCCGGACGATCTGCGTCTCCTTGTCCAGGTCCGGGTAGTCGATCCAGTAGTAGAGGCACCGCCGTTTCAGCGCGTCGTGGATCTCCCGCGTCCGGTTCGACGTGATGACGACCACCGGCCGCGTCTCCGCCGTGTACGTCCCGACCTCCGGCACCGTGATCTGGAAGTCCGAGAGCATCTCCAGCAGGTACCCCTCGAACTCCTCGTCCGCGCGGTCCAGCTCGTCGATGAGCAGCACCTTGCGGTCGCCGCCCTCCAGCGACTGCAGCAGCGGCCGCTTGATCAGGAACTCCTCGCTGAACAGCTCCCGCTCGGCCGCCTGCCGGTCGACATCGCCCGAGGCCTCCAGCAGGCGAAGGTGCAGCAGTTGCCGCGAGTAGTTCCACTCGTACACGGCCTGGCTGACGTCGAGCCCCTCGTAGCACTGCAGCCGGATGAGCCGCGCGTTCAGCGCCGACGAGAGCGCCCGCGCGACTTCCGTCTTTCCGACGCCCGCCTCGCCCTCGAGGAAGAGCGGCCGCCCAAGCTGCAGCGCCAGGTACACCGACATCGCCAGCCCGCGGTCGGCGACGTACATCTCGCCCCGCAGCGCCTCCTGCAGCGCGTCGACGGACATGGGAGTGTCGGGCACGGTCGTTTGCTCCACTGTCAGGGTCCTCCAGGCGTAGTCTGTGGAAGGGCAGAAAGGGGGCGGCTCACCGGCCGCCCCCTCATTGTGCACGTAACGAGTCTGCGCAGGCTACCCCGCGCGCGCCACCGCGGCCTCCAGGGCCCGCCGCACGTAGACGCCCGCCATCGCCTGCCGGTACTCCGATGAGGCGTAGACGTCGCCCATGGCGTCGCCCTGGAAGTCGCCCGACACCGCCGATGCGGCCGCCGCCAGCGCGTCCGCGCCGACGCCCGACCCGGCCAGCGCCGCCTCGACCGACGCAGCCCGCGTCGGCGTCGATTCGACACCCCCTACCACCACGCTGGCGGACGAGCATACCCCGTTCGCCACGCTCACGATGGCCGCGGCGCCGACGACCGAGTACCGCGACGCCGGGTGCGAGAACTTGACGTAGGCCGTGCCCGCGCCCGACGCCACGCCGGGCACCGACACGCTGGTGACGATCTCGCCGTCGTCCAGCGCGTTCTCCAGCAGGCCCGTGAAGAAGTCGGCGGCGGCGACGCTCCGCTCACCGTTCTGGCCGGCGGCGTTGATCGTCGCGCCGAGGGCCGTCAGCACCGTCGGCAGGTCCGACTGCGGGTCGCCGTGCGCGACGTTCCCGCCGATGGTGCCGCGGTTGCGCACGGCCGGGTCGCCGACCCTGCTCGCCGCCTCCGCCAGCACCGGCGCCCGCTCCTGCCCCAGCGCCGCCCCCGCGATCTCCGCGTGCGTCGTCAGCGCGCCGATGCGCACGCCGTCGCCGTCCGCGCTCACGCCCTTCAGCTCGGCGACCTGGCCGATGTCCACCAGCGTCGGCGGTGAGGCCACGCGCAGCTTCATCATCGGCAGCAGGCTGTGCCCGCCCGCCAGCAGCTTCGCGCCCTCAATCCCGTTCAGCAGCTCCACCGCCTCTGCGACGGAGGCTACCCGATGGTATGTGAACTGTGATGGAAACATGGTTAGCCTCCATTCTTCGCGTCGTTGATGGCGCGCCAGACCTTCTCTGGCGTCAGCGGCATGTCCACCCGGTTGACCCCGAGCGGCCGCAGCGCGTCCATGACGGCGTTGTACACCGTCGGCGTCGCCGCGATCGTCCCCGCCTCGCCGACGCCCTTCAGCCCCAGCGGGTGGTGCGGCGACGGCGTCGTCGTGGATGCGACGTTGATGTCGGGCAGCAGGTCGGCCCTCGGGAGGGCGTAGTCCTGCATGGTGCCCGTCAGCGGCTGGCCGTTGTCGTCATAGACGACGCCTTCCCACAGCGCCGGGCCCACGCCCTGCACCACGCCGCCGTGCACCTGTCCCTCGACAATCATCGGGTTGATCTGCACGCCGCAGTCGTCAACCGCCCAGTAGTTCTGCAGGTCGATGTGTCCCGTCTCCGCGTTCACCTCGACGACCGCCAGGTGCGTGCCGAAGGGGTAGGTGAAGTTCGGCGGGTCGTAGAAGGCGCTCGCCTCCAGCCCCGGCTCCATGCCCTCAGGCATATTCCACGCCACGTTGGCCATCAGCGCGATGTCCTGGATCGTCTTGGCCTGGTCGTCCGACCCGCGAACGAAGAACCGCCCGTCGTCGTACTCGATGTCCTCGACGGCGGCCTCCAGCAGGTGCGCGGCCAGCTCCTTGGACTTCTCCTTGATCTTCCGCGAGGCAAACGCGATGGCTCCGCCGGACACCACCGTCGTCCGGCTGCCGTACGTGCCCCAGCCCATCGGCGTGTTGTCCGTGTCGCCGTGGATGATCTCCACGTCCTCCACCGGCACGCCCAGCTCTTCCGAGACGATCTGCGCGAAGGTGGTCTCCTCACCCTGTCCGTGCGGCGAGGAGCCGACCATGACGTTGACCTTGCCCGTGGGGTGGAACCGCACGATGGCGCTCTCCCACAGGCCGCCCTGGAATCCGACCGCGCCCGCCACCTGTGACGGGCCCAGGCCGCAGATCTCAACCCACGTCGCCATGCCGATGCCGACCAGCCGGCCCTCGGCGCGGGCCGCCGCCTGTACCGCCCGCAGGCCATCGTAGTCCGCGTTGGCCAGGCAGGTGTTCAGCGTCAGCTCGTAGTCGCCGCTGTCGTAGATGATGCCCGTGGCGACGTCGTGGCCGTTCTCGAACTTGGGGATCAGGTTCTTGCGCCGGAACTCCGCCGGGTCCATGTCCAGCGCGGCCGCCGTCAGGTCCACCAGCCGCTCGATGAGTGTCGTGGCCTCGGGCCGTCCGGCGCCGCGGTACGCGTCCACCGGCGTGCCGTTGTTGAACACGCCGTAGATCGTCCCGGAGATGTTCGGGATGTTGTACGCGCCCGAGTACATCAGGCCGTGCAGAATCGTCGGCACGCCGGGCGCCGCCGTCGAGAGGTAGGCGCCCATGCCCGCGTACACCGTCGTGCGCAGGCCCGTGATCGTGCCGTCGGACGTGGCCGCCATCTCCACCTCTTCAACGTGGTCGCGGCCCTGCGTCGTCGCAAGGTAGTTCTCGCTGCGCGTCTCTGTCCACTTGACCGGCACGCCCAGCTTCATCGCACAGAAGGCCGTGATGGCCTCGTCCGGGTAGTAGGGGATCTTGCTGCCGAAGCCGCCGCCCACCTCGGGCGCGATGACCCGTATCTTGTGCTCCGGCACGCCCGTCACCACCGAGGTCAGGAACCGCGCGATGTGCGGGTTCTGCGACGTGCTCCACAGCGTCAGCTCGCCCATCGCCGCCATGTATGACGCGACGGCCGACCGCGGCTCCATCGGGTTCGCGATCAGCCTCGGCAGCGTGATGGTGTCGCTGACCGTCACGTCCGCCGCCGCGAAGGCCGCGTCCGCGTCGCCGCCGGCCACCGCCCATGTGAAGGCGATGTTGTTCTCGACGTCGTCGTGGAGCTGTGCCGCGCCCGGCTGGGCCGCCGCCTTGGGGTTGATGACCACGCCCAGCGTCTCGTACTCGACCTCGATGTGCTCCAGCGCGTCCTCCGCCTCGTAGCGCGTTCCCGCCACCACGACGGCCACCGCGTCGCCGACGTAGCGGACGCGGTCCTTGGCGATGGCCGGGTGCTCCGGCGTCTTCAGGTCGGAGCCCGGGATCAGCCACGCGCAGGGCATGCCGGCGAGCACGCCGTCCGTGTCCGCGCCGGTGTAGACCGCCACCACGCCCGGCTGCGACGCCGCGGCGCTGGTGTCGATGCTCTTGATGTTCGCGTGGGCGTGCGGGCTGCGGAGGATCGCCGCGTGGACCATCCCCGGCAGCTTGATGTCGTCCGTGTAGGGCGCGCGGCCCGTGATCAGGCGCGGGTCCTCACGGCGCCGAATGCCGGATCCGAAAGATCGCGTCGTCATGGCTTAGCTCCCTCCCATGGCGCCGGCGGCCTCTTCCACTGCGCTCACGATGTTCTGGTACCCCGTGCAGCGGCAGATGTTGCCCTCCAGCGCATGCCGGATCTCCTCCCGCGAGGGCGAGGGATTGTTCCGCAGCAGCTCCTCTGAGGCCATGATCATGCCCGGCGTGCAGAATCCGCACTGCAGGCCGTGCTTGTTCCAGAAGGCCTCCTGCAGCGGGTGCAGGTCCACGCCGTTGGAGAGGCCCTCGATGGTGTTGACCGTCGACCCCGACGCCTGCACGGCAAGCACCGTGCACGACTTCGCGATCTGCCCGTCCAGCTGCACCGTGCAGGTGCCGCACTGGCTGGTGTCGCACCCCACCTTCGTCCCCGTCAGCCCCGCGTTCTCGCGGATGAAATGGACCAGAAGCTGACGGGGCTCCACCTCCCCGCTGAAAACCCGCCCATTGATGGTGATCTCCACAGGAACACTCACGATGCACCTCCTCCCGAGACACCCCGGGTGTTTTGCGCATAGGGCTCGGCTCGGCAAGGGTATGCAGAGCATGCGTGAATGTCAATGGTATCTATGCGCCGTTCGCATGAGGCACGTTCAAGGGTACCCGCGACAGCCCGAATCGGGGCTCAACCGCCCCTCGCCCCACAGCCCCGCCCCTGCTATAGTCAAGCCATGAAACTCAACGGCAGCTACACCTTCCCCATCGCGCGCGACACCCTCTGGGCCGCCCTCATGGACCCCGAGGTCATCGGCGCCTGCCTCCCCGGCGTCCAGAGCTTCTCCGCCGTCGCCCCCGACACCTACGCCTTCGAGGTCGGCTTCCGCGTCGGCATCGTCTCCGGCGCCTACAAGGGCACCCTCGAGGTCCGCGACGTCGACGCCCCCAACTCCTACCGCATGGTCGTCCAGGGCGCCGGCATCCGCACCGACATGAAGGGCGAGGGCAGCGTAGCCCTCACCCCCGACGACGCCACCACCACAACCCTAACCTTCGACGGCGACGTCAACGTAACCGGCATCCTCGCCAGAGTAGGCCAACGCATGATGGGCACAGTAGCCAAACAACAAATAGACCGCCTCTTCCAATGCCTAAGCGCCAAGGCTGGGTAGGGGATGTCCCGTTTAAAGTTCATCCTTCGGCGGGAAGTCTTGCCTAGCACTCCCAGCAACCATGCCGCTACGATTAGACAGGTGTACCCTAATCCCAAGAAGCCAAGGGCCGCGCCGCAATTGGACAAAAAGAGGTGTGGCTGCTGAAGACAATGGCGGGACTCTTGAGTGCAAGAAGTACTGATTCCGCTTTGGCTGCGGACTAGGAGGTTGGAACTAATTGGCTAGCGAAGAGAAAAAGACGTGTTTTGTTATTGCTCCCATTGGTGATACAGGTTCGGAGATTAGGGAAAGGTCTGATCTGGTCCTAGAGCACATTATTCGCCCCGCCGTAGAACCTCTTGGATACGAGGCATTTCGTGCCGATGAAATCGACGATCCAGGTATCATCACGAGCCAAGTGATTCAACAAGTTTTAGATTCCGATTTAGTTGTCGCTGACCTTACTGAGAGAAACCCCAACGTTTTCTATGAATTGGCGATTCGCCATTTGATTCGGAAGCCCTTCATCCAACTCGTGCGAGAGGGAGACCGCATCCCGTTTGATGTGGCGGGAACGCGAACGATTTTTGTTGATCACACCAATCTGGCAAGCGCCGCAGAAGCCATTGGCACTATAAGAAAGCAGATTCAATCACTTGAATCGGGCACGCAAGATTTGGATACACCCATATCCACCGCAGTAGACCTACAGAGGCTGCGACAAAGTGAGGTTCCGCAGGAGCGCTCACTTGCTGAGATCTTGTCGAATGTGGCAGAGATGCGGGCAGAAATCTCAAATCTTGCTGAGTCATTACCTGAACTGAGCGAAGGCGGAGGCAGGAGAGAGCTTCAGGCACTGAGTGAAAACGTTTATAGGAAGGTCGAAGAAATCTCTGCTTTTGCTCAACCTCCACGATCAAGGGCCCCATTGGTCCCTACCCGCGGGCTTGAACGTTTGATTGTTGACCTCCCGCCGCCATACAAGCTGTTAATGGCTAGCAGTGTGTTTCAGGAAAGCGCACCGTGGCTGTATGCCCTTGGTATAGAGGCATATAGGTATATTTCTGCCGGTAACGATGACAATGCAAGGGAAATCTTACGAGTAATGATGGCCACGATCCGTTCTACCGGGGATTTTGCGCCTACCGGGAGAAGATCTTTAATGTTACTTGAAAGTATTGTTTCACTCATTCTGAATAGCATCGACGATTCTCCCTTCTAGTAAGGATAGGCTCACCCAAGTCATCAGGGAGCTTGTAAAGCCCGCCGTAGCGCTCCAAACTACCCCTCCCACCGTGCCAGCTCTTCCTCCGGCAGCGGGTCAAAGAAGCTGTCGTCCAACTTCACGAGGCCCTTCAATCGCCCAGGTTGCGGCGTTCGCTTCTTTGGGATCGCCACCAACCGCGCCACCGGCACGCCGTTGCGCGCGATGACCACTTCCTCGCCGGCCTCAACCAGCGCCAGCAGTCGTGAGAGCTGCGCCTTCGCCTCTGAAATGTTCACTTGAACCACGGTGGTCTCCCGAAATTAGTTGCCTGAGTCAAGTATATCGCATGTCAAAACACAAAACCCTGCCACATCCTCCTTGCCCTCAACAGAACGCACGTTCCAAACTCCCCTCCATCACACACCGGCCCCGGCGCGACTCGCCGAGAGGCCCAGAGGAGAGGAGTCACCATGGCACTCACACTGGCGGAGGGCGCAAAGCTCTCAAATGACATGCTCCTGACCGGCGTCATAGAGACCATCGTCAAGGAAAGCCCCGTCCTGCAGGTCCTGCCCTTCATAGAGGTCGTCGGCAACGGCCTCACCTACAACCGGGAGAACGCCGCGCCCTCGGCCGCCTTCTACACCGTCGGCGACACCTGGGCCGAGTCCACCCCCACCTTCACCCAGGTCACCGCCACCCTCAAGATCCTGGGCGGCGACGCCGACGTGGACAACTACCTCCGCGCGACCCGCTCCAACGTCCAGGACCTCGAGGCCGCCGTCGTCCATCTCAAGGCCAAGGCCGTCCGCGCCGAGTTCGAGGACACCTTCATCAACGGCGACGTCTCCTCCGAGGCCAAGTCCTTCGACGGCATCGACCGCCTCACCACCTCGGGCCAGGTCGTCTCCATGGGCGCCAACGGCGCCACCCTCACCCTCGATAAGGTGGACGAGCTCATCGACAAGGTCGTCGACGGCAAGCCGCACATGCTGCTCATGTCGCGCCGCACCCGCCGCAAGCTCACCGCCCTCTCCCGCGCCGCCGGCAGCGGCCTGCTCGTCTCCGACCGCAACGAGTTCGGCATGATGCTCGACTACTACGACGGCGTCCCCATCGGCGTCAGCGACCACATCGACGACGACAAGCGCGCCGGCTCCTCGACCGACGCCTCCACCATCTACGCCCTCCAGTTCGGCGAGGGCGCCGTCGCCGGCCTCACCGGCCCCGGCGGCCTCGTCGCAGAGCGCGTCGGCAGCCTCGAGTCCAAGGACGCCACCCGAGTCCGCGTCAAGTGGTACGTCGCCATCGCCAGCTTCAACAACCTGAAGCTCGCCAAGCTCACGGGAGTGCGTGACTAGCAGGGATTCGAGCCGCCAACTCCGTTCGTTGGACCCTTCGAGAGCCTCAGGGCGAACGGATTTGGTGGTGGGGGAGCACACGCGTCATTCCCGCCCCCTCCCCGTCATTCCTGCGCAGGCAGGAATCCAGAGGGGCGGCGGAGGGGCCCCTTCCCCCTCGGGGGGAAGGCTGAGATGGGGGCGTCCCCCGGGGCGCGGAGCCGCACCTACTGCAGCTCCACCCCGCCCGAAAACACGCGAACAATAATCACCGCCGCCAGCACGAACCCACCCGCGGCGGCCAGGAGCAGCGATGCGTAGACCCACTGCTCGGACGAGATCACCGTCGTGCCGTTGCTCTTCAGCGGCGGCCCCAGCAGCGGCACGGCGGCCACCAGCCACAGGTACGGCACCAGGTGCGACGGGTTCTCGATCGCCGCGATGCGCCCCGCCAGCGATGCCAGGCTCCACATCGCAAGCGTCACGGTCAGCAGCGCCGCGCCCCGCACCATAGCCTGGTCCCGGAACGTGGCGGTCCCGGCGGTCAGCCGGAAACGGGCGAGGAGCAGGGTGAACCCCATGGTCCCGCCCCACAGCACAACAACAAAGACGACAAATAAGGCCAAAGCGTCACCCTCCGCCGTCCATGATACGGCACCGCGAGGGCCCGGCGCTGCGGCCGCCGAAAGGAATGTGACATGGACATTGCCCAGATGCGCGCCCTCGTGCGCCGAGACCTCCGCGACGACGACCCCGCCGCCCAGCGCTGGACCGACGACGAACTCGACCGCCACATCCAGCACGCCGTCCACGACCTCGGCCGCGCCGCCCCCGTCGAGTCCGTCGCCACCGTCGCCGCCGTCGCCGGCAGCCGCGAGGTGGCCCTGACGCCCCTGAGTGGCCTCCTCGAGGTCGAGGGCGTCGAGTTCCCCGTCAACCTCCACCCGCCCTGCTTCGCCCCCTTCAGCCGGTGGGGCGCATCCCTGTCGCTGCACGTCGACCCGCCGCCCTCCCCAGGCGACCAGCTCCGCGTCTACTACACCAGGCTCCACACCGTCGACGCCACGTCGTCAACGGTCCCGGCGCAGTTCGAGGACACCGTCGCGACGGGCGCCGCCGCCTACGCCTCCCTCGCGTGGGCCAGCTACGCCGCCAACCGCGTCAACCTCGGCGGCGAGGACACCGCCCGCCGCTACCGCATCTGGGGCAACGAGCGCCTCGAGGCCTTCCAACTCGCCCTCGGCCGCGCCAGGTCGCGCCGTGGCGTCCGCGTCCGCCGCATGTACCCCGAGGGCGACCCCGCGCCGCGCCAGCTCCGCGTGCGAGGAGCGTAGGGCCATGCGCGCCATCACGAACTCTCTGCTCACCGCGCAAACCGAAGCGTCCGGCCGCCCCCACGTCCGCGTCGAGGCCCTCGACGCCCTCGCCGGCGTCGCGCGGCCCCACTTCGCCCGCCTGTACGACGGCGACGAGGAGCCCTTCCACCACGCGGCCACCATGCCCGCCGACGGCTCCCTCGTCCGCGTCCGCCTGACCGAGTCCGACGGCGCCCTCTACGTCCAGCGCGTCCCCAACCCCGGCCCGGCCAGCGACTTCGCGGCGTGGACGCGCCTCGACACCGCCGCGACGGCCTGCAACGTCGCCGCCTGCAGCCGCGGCGCAACGGTCCTCGTCGCCTTCCGCGACCCCGCTAACCCCCGCGCCGTCTGCGTCCGCGAGAGCGCCGACTCCGGCGCAACGTGGAGCGAGCGCCGCGTCGCCGCCACCCTCGCGAGCGGCACCGTCGAGCGCCTTGCCGCGAGCTTTGGCTCGGCAGGCGCCCCCGCAATCTTCCTCGCCGCCAACGACGCCCGCCTCCACGTCACGACGCGCACCGGTAGTGTTTGGAGCGCCCCCGCGGCCCACGACTACGCCCTAGCCGACGTCACGGGCCTCGCCGTCGACAACGACACCGCGTGGCGGCTCGCCGTCACCGGCGCCGACGCCACCGGCCGCCACCGCGTGTGGACCGCCTCCTACGACGGCGCGTGGTCGCCCCTCCTCGAGGTCACCCGCGCCGACGCCGGCTCCGGGGTCACCTTCGCCGCGCCCTTCCTCCGACTAGCGGACGTCGCCCGCCTCACCGTCGTCGAGCGCTACACCGGCGCGGGTGCCTACCAACGCCCCCTCATGTTCAACACCCTCGCCGCCACGACGTTCGACGCCAACTCCTGGGCCGACCCTGTCCCGCTGGAGGCCGACGCCCCCCACGGCATCGCCGTCGCGGGCGCCGCCGTCGCCATGACGGGCGACGTTAGCGCCCTCTGGCTCGCCGCGCCCGACGGCGTCTGGCACGCCGCCCTCGACGCCTCGCCGCGCGACCTCTCCGCGGACGTGCTCTCCCTCGCCATGCGAGAGTCGCCCGGCGGCACGATCACCCTCGCTCTCCGCAACGACGACGGCCGCTACGACGCCGTCGGCCACCCCGCCTCCCCCATCCGCGAGGGCACTGAGCTTCGCGTCAGCCCCGGCTACCTGACCCCTGTGGGCGAAGAGGTCTCGGAGGGCCCCGCCTTTTGGGTCACCGGCTGGGAGCGGCGCTACGGCGGCGGCGAGGCCACCCTCGTCGTCCACGCCGACGACGGCTGGACGCTGCTCGCCGCGTGGCGCGCCCGGCGGCAATTCGCCTGGGCCCGCGGCGAGGCCGCGATCGCCTCCATCCTCGGCTTCATCCTCCAGCGCGTCGGCCTCGGCCTCCAGTCCGCCAACCCCAGCGACGCCATGCTCGCGCACCGGCCCGCCTTCACCGTCCACCCCGGCGAGTCCGGCGCGACGGCCGTCCGCCGCCTCATGGACATGGTCCCGGACCTCCTCCACTTCCGAGGCCGCATTGCCCGCCTCACCCTCCCGCAGCCCACGGACGCCGCCGGCTACGCCTTCGGCAGCTACCACCCCGTCCACGACATCCGCCTGGCCGCCAGCGCCCCCGACGCCACCCGCGTCCAGGTCTTCGGCGGTGCCACCGACGGCACGACGGCCGTCGGCGAGGCCCTCGACCACCGCGCCATCCCCCTCCTCGGCGAGCGCCTCCGCCAGGTCAACGACCTCAACCAGGACACCCTGGCCAAAGTCGAGTCCCACGCCGCCGCGCTCCTGGCCCGCGCCCGCCGCGACGCCCTCTCCGGCGAGCTCGTCGCCCCGCCCAACGTCGCCCTGGAGATCCACGACGTCGTAGCCATCCACACCCCCAACACAACCGCCGTCGAGCGAATGCGCGTAGCCGCCCTCGACCTTGACTACCGCCGCACCGGCACGCCCCGCTACCAGCAAAAGATCACCCTGAGCGGCCTATAACGCCACCAACAAAGGAGGACCCATGCTCACAGAAATCCACAAAGCCACCATCCGAACCTTCAACGCGACAACCTACACCGCCACCGTCCAGATCACCGGCAGCCTCGCAACCTGGCTCGCCGACGTCCCGGTCGCCCGCAACATCCCCGCCACCGCCGTCACCGACGGCCGCACCTGCGCCGTCCTCTTCTTCGACGCCGGCAACCCGTCGGACGCCGTCGTGCTCGCGGTGTACGGGTAGGGACCGCTTTGTAATTGGCACACCTAATAGCGTGGCTGGTATACAATGGCCCCAAGGGCCTTCCGATACAAATGCAGCCAGCCTGGGCGGCAGTTGTTGAACGGGAAATGGGGAACGGGCTATGAGCACTGCTCAAACGGTAATCTTGCGGGTATTGTCCAATTCAAGGACGCCTATGCCTACAACCAAGCTTGTGAAGCTGGTTTACCTCATCGACTATTCCTACTTCGAACACTACGGCGAGACCCTGACCGGTTTCCAATATATGTGGGACCACCACGGGCCGAACGCCCTTAGCCATGCCATCAAGGCCGAAGCGGAACTCTTGGCTGAACGCGGCATGGTGCGAATTCTTCACAAGCCCAACATTTACGACAGTGTGACCACCGAGTTCAGCCTGGCCGATGGCGTTCAGATGGGGCGCCTGGATTCTGGTGCTGAGATGGTAGTCTCGGACATCCTGCACCTCTATGGCCACTACTCGGTCAAGAGGATTACCGCCCTCAGCAAGAAGACCAAGCCCTTTCGGAACGCGAACCAGTACGATCCGTTGGTATTCGACCAATCGGCGCCGGTGGAACGTGGCGAGCCGGGTGACTGGGAAGCCCACCGGAGCGAGATTGAAGAGCTGGGTACCACCTCGCAAGAGGAGATCATGGCCGAGTATGGCCTGAACTAGTGGCTACCCGGCGGTTTTTCCTCTCACCCTCTGCCCGCCGGTTTCTGGACGCTCAGGACAACCAGACTAGAGGCCGCCTAGTCGATATCCTCCTCTGGCTCTGCGAGCACCCCTACCGCGACCCTGAGGATCCCAACAAGTCCATGTTCCTCGCCCCGCCCGTCATGATGCGCATGTACCAGGACTACTTTCACTGGGTCATCTACTACCTGGACGGAGATTCGGAAGCGGGCGTGGAGCCCGATGCGCGGCTCGTCGTGGCCAACATTGGGCGCGTGGGTGAACAACCGCGACTGACTCGGCCATCGTAAGCCCCCGCCTTGCCCCCACTCCCGCTGCCCAGCACAATGCAGTCATGGGCGCCTAATACGGCCAGCGCGAGAGTACGCAGTGATCGAGATCCCCGACAACGAAGCGGGACCCTCCAGTCGCCCCGACTGGACCTCACGCCAATGGTGCAGCGCGACGCCCCAGACCTCTTTGCCCTCCTGAGAGATCCGGCCCTCCACGAGTTTTCGACAGATCCACCGCCTGCGCATCGCGATGAAGTCCAGGCGAGAATCCGTGTGTGGGAATCGCGACGCTCGCCCTCGCAGGATGACCTGTGGCTGAATTGGACCCTGCGCCTCCGGCAGAGCGGGATCGCAGTGGGGTACATCCAGGCGACAGTCTATGAATATGCCGCCGAGCTGGCCTGGGTCATCGGCGCCCCCTTCCAGCGGCAGGGATACGCAACTGAAGCCGCTCAACGCGTCGCGAGGTGGGCTCTCGACTACTTCAAGGTCGCAGAGCTACGTGCCAGCATCCACCCCGACCACATCGCCTCCCAAAGAGTCGCAGCAAACGTCGGCCTCCAACCCAGCGGCGTGTTCACCTATGAAGGCGAGGAGATCTGGGTGAATCGTTATAGGTGAGCAGTCGTTGCGTGGTCTACCCCGACCCCATCATCCCCTCGCCGACGTGGTGGTGCTGGCCGTCTCCGAATAGGATGCCTGATATTCCCAAGGCTCAGCGCGCTGACGCCTCAATAGCGCAGAAACTTCATGGGAAATGCAACAATGGTTGTTGGATGGTAGACTGCGCCATGCAACTAAAGTTGGATGAAGTACGCCTGAGTTCGAGGCGAGGGGTCATTCTAGGAGGCGAGTAAGTGGACCGATTGCAGCTAAAAGTTGAATTCGTCGTGCAGGTGGAAGATCGGAACGACTACTGGTGCGCCAGCGTCGAGAAGATGCCGGTCTTCACCTACGGCAAGACCGAACAAGAGGCGCGGGAGGAAGCCGAGCGAGTGTTGGCGGACGTCGTGCGCCGGTGCCATGAGCGTGCGGGCGTTTCAGGTCTCTTGACGTACCTTCACCGCCAGGGTGTCGCATTCGACATCAAGAGTGGCCGGAGAACGAGACAGGAGTCCAGCACGCGCAAGAGGGTGCAACTCACGGAGGAATTGGAACTCCGTGAGGCTGCTTAGCAAGCGCGATGTCATCGACTGCTTCGAACAGTTCAGCTTCGTAACCCAGGAAGCCCTTGGCCATGGATGGTTCTACCACCGGGACGAACTCTACGCCGAAGTCTATGTCGCATTCCTCAACGACTCGGTCGTCTATGACGACGTTCAGCGCGCCTTGGGAGAGTTGGGCCAATTGGGCATCGACGTGTCACTCTGTTTGGAACGGCTCTTGGTGGAATAGCAGTACGAAATAGTTGCCCTAGGGGTGTGGACGCTTCCCCCAACCCCCACCACAATAGTCCCATGCAACTCCGCACCGCCATCCTCCTCGCCGCGTGCCTCGCCCTCGCGACGGCCTGCACCGCCGAGGACGCCCCCATCGCCCGCGGCGAGCCCGCGCCCTTTGGGTCACCCCTCGCCCTCTCCGCGCCGCCGTCCGCCGTCCCGACGCTCGCCACCCCCCCCCCCCCCCCCCCCCCCCCCCACCGCCCCCCCCGCCGGAACCCCCCCCCCCCCCACCCCCGCGACCCCCCCCC
Source organism: Chloroflexota bacterium (assembly GCA_026713825.1). Taxonomy (NCBI): domain Bacteria; kingdom Bacillati; phylum Chloroflexota; species Chloroflexota bacterium. Next base: position 26,956 of record JAPONS010000095.1, read on the forward strand.
CCGCCTTGTCCACCCGCGCACCCGCCGCAC